>NZ_JAMYRK010000026.1:0-76024 GCF_040321335.1 Mesorhizobium sp. M0437 | reverse complement strand
TGGGGTGGACGGCGCCCGACGGCATCGGATGTGCCAGAATGAGTTCGTTGAGATCTCAAACAAGGGAGCCGTCCGTGGAACACCTTATCCGTATTGGCATGGATACGTCCAAGAGTGTTTTTCAGCTGGATCCCAGGGTCTGCGCGACGTCGCTTCGCTCCTGCTCCGCCCTGGGATGACGAAGGTGTGGTGTCATATGCTAATCGCCAGCGTTGGAGATTGGCGGATGTAGCTGGTCGGCAGCGAACGTTTGCAGTTGCGACACTCCCAGGCGTTAATCCCAACGTTCTCAGATCGTCTGCTTCTTGCCATCCCTGGTCGGCATCAGGTCGACGCCGTTGACCTTGCCGATATGCGTCGCCAGCATCGGCACGTACTGATCGGCGGGGCCGGTGGCAAAGGCGCCGGCGAAGGCGTTCTTGGTGGCGTTGCCGAGCGGGTTGGCGATGCCGGCAGCACCCGCCATGGACTCGAGATAGGTGAGATCCTTGAAGGCGTTGGCGATGGTGAATTTGTGCGCGTCGCGGTCGCCTTCCAGCGTCCAGCGCATGAAGGTCTGGTAGAAGCCGCAATCCATGCGGCCGTTGCGGATGACGCTGTCGAAGCGCGGCGGCGAGATGCCGACCTTCTGCGCCAGCGCCAGCGCCTCGGAATAGATCGCGGCGTAGCCGAGCGAGATGAAATTGTTGAGCAGCTTCATGCGATGGCCGTCACCGGTATCGCCGATATGGACGATGCGCCCAGCCCAGGTTTCGAGCACCGGCTTCAGCCGGGCAAAGACCGCATCGGGGGCGCCGACCATGGCATCGAGCGTGCCTTCCCACGCTTCCTTCGGCGTGCGGCTGAGCGGGGCATCGACATAATCGACGCCGAGCGCCTTGAGTTCGGCGGCCAGCGCCACCGTTGAGACAGGATCCGAGGTCGAGCAGTCGACGGCGACCGATCCCGGGTTCAGGCCTTCCTTGAGGCCGTCTGGGCCGCGGATGATGGCTTCGACCTCGCGCGAGCCGGTGACGCAGATGAAGACGATATCGGATGCCGCGGCGACGTCGCGCGAGGTCGCCGCTTCCTTGGCGCCGCGGCCGAGCAGGTCTTCCGCCGGTGCGCGGTTCTTGCGGCCGAGAAACGTCAACGGATAGCCCTTGTCGACGATGTTCTTCGCTATGCCGTGCCCCATCAGGCCCAGCCCGATGAAGCCGATCTTTTCGCTCGCGGCGGTAGTGTTCATGTCGTTTCGTCCTATTTGCAGTGATGGATGACGGCGCTGCAGCTTGCCGGCGAATTGTTGAAGCGGGTTTTTGCCGCATGCCGTGGCAGGCGATTGCAGAGTTCGATATTGTCTGACAATACACGTGAATTCCAGGGAGAGCAAAATGACGAAGCGGATCATGTTCACCGGCGGCAGCGGCAAGGCCGGGCGCCACGTCGTGCAGTATCTGGTCGAGCAGGGCTGCCAGGTGCTCAACATCGACACCAAGCCGCTCGACAATCCCAAGGTGCGCACGCTGATCACCGACATCACCGACAGCGGGCAGGTGTTCAACGCGCTGTCGAGCTATATCGGCCTTCATGAATTCGATCCGTCGCTGCGTTCGCAGCCGGTCGATGCCGTGGTGCATTTCGCGGCGATCCCGCGCATCATGATCACGCCCGACAACGAGGTGTTCCGCATCAACGCGCTCGGCACCTACAATGTCATCGAGGCCGCGGTGAAGCTCGGTATCCGCAAGGTGGTGATCGCATCCAGCGAGACGACCTACGGCCTGGTCTTCGCCAACGAACCGCGCGATCCGACGCATTTTCCGCTCGACGAGGAGTACGACGTCGATCCGATGGACAGCTACGCGCTGTCCAAGGTCGTCAACGAGAAGACCGCGCGGGCGTTTGCACAACGCGATGGCTCCGACATCTATGCCTTGCGCATCGGCAACGTCATCGAGCCGCATGAATATTCGCTGTTTCCGAAATGGTTCGCCGATCCAGGTTTCCGCAAGCGCATCGCCTGGAGCTATATCGACGCGCGCGACCTCGGCCAGATCACGCTGCGCGCCATCGAGAAGGACGGGCTCGGTTATCAGGTGTTCAACGCCGCCAACGACGACACCTCGTCCGATCTGCCGACAGCCGAACTGCTGAAGCGGTTTTATCCCGATGTGCCGGTCAAGGGCGACCTTGGCGAATACGAGACGCTGCTCTCCAACCGCAAGGCGCGCGACATGCTCGGCTTCCGGCCGGAGCACAGCTGGCGGAAATACGTCAAGACGAGCTGACGGGCGCAGCAGACGCGATGGCGGTGCGCAATGGGTTGGCATCATAGCCCTTGTCGGCGAGCACCATGGCACCCTCGGGCAAAATCCTTGATCAAGTCCGCTGTGGAGGCGATGTCGCTCTTCTGGCCTGCCGGAATGGACGATCTTTGCGGGATGATGGACGCCGTTGCGCCTAAGCCGGGCAAGCATGGGCCGTATCAGAAGCGAATCGCCTAACCGGACTATCTTGCTAAGTCGGCATCGTTGACCTATCTAGGCTCTAGCGCTCCCGTCACCTTCATGCCAATATTTGGAACTACAGGGGCGCGGGTGAGTTGGGCTGGGTGGCTAGACCACAGCAAGGTAATGGCGCATTAACCGCCGTGGCCTAAAAGGAACAAAGCCCCTAGGGAGCATGCGATGGTTGCCGTTTTAGAACGCATCCTCCACTCGGTCGCGAGTTGGGGACGCGCATCGCGCAGTCCGAGTCAGCCGGTCATCAGCCCCAGAGGTGAACCCACTCCTGAGGTTTACCGGATTGGCGAGTATTACGCTGATTACAGCGCGCTCACCGATGCGGAGTTAGCTGCGTCTGATCCAGAAGCGGATGCACTCATTGCGCGCAGCAGAGTAGTTTCCTCTAAGCGCTTGTGATAGCCACCCCTTATGGGGTGGACGTTCCTTCAAATCGACACGCTGCCAGACCCAGGCAACATTGTTTGGTGCAGATTTCCTATTCGTGAGCGACCAGGTCAACCTGGGCCGTGGTCGCGTCCTTCACTTGTCCTTGGGAGCGATATCCACGAGGACCCTCAAACGAACACACGATTTGGCAGTGTGCTAGTTTGCTATGGCACCGATTTGCAAAAGATAGGGAAAAGGCTCCACTTCCCGATCGCAACCAAGGCCCGCGCAACCGAAATTGGGCTACACAAGCCGACTGCTTTCGGACTAAATGGCGGCAACGTTAAGCGCCTTATTTGGTGCTCGGAATTCTTCGTTCCTCCCGACTATATACGGAATCAGCGGCTGGCCATCGGTCAACTGAACGATGCTGAGCGAGCAAGTTTGCGCGACCTTTTGGCAAAGGCCTAAATTTCAAACTGAGACACTATCCCCGGCCGTGCCTTAGGTTTGTCCCATCATCATGACGATCTTGTGCTAACTTCAAAGCGGATTGCACTGGACCTGCGGAAGAATGCCGAGGATCAGCCTGGACCATCGGTTGGCGACACGTGCCGATATGCCGACGCTGGCTGTGCTGATGAATGCAGCCATCGGCGAGCTTCAGAAGCCGTTCCTCACCGAGGAGCAGATCGCTTCGAGCCGAGCAATCATGGGGCTCGATACGCAACTCGTTGATGATGGAACATATTTCATTGTGGAGCAGAATGGCGTCTTGGCCGGTTGCGGCGGATGGAGTCGGCGCGCAACCCTCTACGGCGGCGACCGTTCACCCGGGCGCGATGCAGCTCTGCTTGACCCGACGAAAGACGCTGCGCGCGTGCGTGCCATGTATACGCATCCCAGCTTCATCCGCCGAGGCGTGGGGCGTCTAATCCTCACGCTGTGCGAGGACGCTGCCCGCGGCGAGGGCTTCACAAGTGTCGAGCTTATGGGAACGAGGGCCGGCGAACCGCTCTATCGGGCCTGCGGCTTTGAGGCGGTTGAAGAAGTCGTCGACAACAGAGGCGGAGCGGGCGTGCCACTGTTGCGGATGAGGAAGGCGTTGTGAATGATCGGCGGGCTCGCATAGCCAGTATCGCGATTCGTCATTGGTCTCCCTTTGGAGACCGTGAATCACGAAAACCGCTGCCAACGCCATCTCCCTTGTGGGTCCGGACGCTAGGTCGTAGTCCACCTCGGCAGTCGCTTCTGCCTCTGAATCAACGAGTCCTGACCCTACTTGTCCTTCCAGAATTCGGCCTGGAGTTGCGCCGCTTCATCGGCAAGCAGCGGGCCGACGACTTCAGTCGGACGCTGCCCGGCTTCGAAGACGATCCTGCAGGGCAGGTCGAGCGTGGGATTCTCGACATGTGCGCCCGTCAACCGCTTGAGGTCGTGTTCGCTCTGCCCAAAGACGACCCGTCCGATGCCCGCCCAATAGATTGTCCCGGAGCACATCGCGCAAGGTTCGGCCGAAGTGTAGAGTGTGCAGGAGGCGAGCTTTTCGAGACTGAAATTCATCCCCGCCCACGAGGCCAGCAGCCTTTCGGCATGAGCGGTGCGGTCGCCGCCGCCGGCTTTGTAAGCGTTGGGCTGCTCGCGCAACACATTGCCGTCCTTGTCGGCGAGCAGCGAACCAAAGGGATGGTCGCCAGCATCGCGGGCCTTGCGCGCGACTTCGAACGCCTGACGGAGCAGCCGCTCATCATAAGGGCGTTGTGGCATCGGCAGACCCTCCGTCAGCTGCAGCGGGGTCTTTGCCGTCGTCAATCACTTCGTCGGCTTCCTCGCCTGTCGCAATGCGCATGACATGGACTGCGTTGCCGATCACATCGGCGGGGCGCTTCTGGCCTCTAGGACCGGTTGGCATAGGCTGGCTTCCCAAGTGTCCGGGCATCATTCATGCAGTCGGCCTTTATAGCCTCATAGTCCGGGCCCTGCCGTTCAACCGAGCGTCCGTCATAATGGCGACCGCTAAATCGGTACATGCCAGCTGAGATCTCGCCAGAGGTAAACGTCCAACCTTCCAATGCGTCTTGATTGTGATCGCTCACGATTGCTCCCATGCTTTCCGGTAAGCATACAGGAGCTCAGCCCGATATGGGAAATGCAGATTGCATTCGTCAAATTTCAAACTGAGACACTACCGGCCGCTGGCGTCACTGGCAAGCTTTGGGAAATCAGTGATATCGTTGCGCTGATCCAAGCCAAAGAGGCAGAGAAGCCTATGGTTCGCGGCCAAAAAGCAGGGAGTGAGGACATTTGAAGTACGAGTGGGCGAACAATCCTCACTTGTTCATTCCAATAACAGCATGTGTCGTTGTCTTGGCCCTGAGTTTCGCAGCCATGTTCGTCGCACTCCTAAGCATAATTCTGCGCACCGATTTCTATGGGTCAATCGATGAGCAGAACCTTCCATGGGGCGAACGACTGGGGAAGCGAGACGCAAGGCTTCGTGCTGGATTTTGGTCAGCGCGCTTCCTGATACCGCGCCGGGTGATTGCATATGGTGCTGTTGTGTTCTTCTGCAGCTTCGGTGCGGTTGAGCTTATTTTAACCGTCTTCGGCCATCCGTCTTGATCGAATTTTCAAACTGACCCACTCCCGCCCAGGCTCAAGCCTCGTTGCGGCTAGGGCGTTGAGCCAGCCAGATGCTGCCGATGACGAAAACGACGCCGGCGATTTGAGGCAAGGTCAGTGTCTGATCCAGGAATACCCATCCAAGCAGCACGGCGGTCACCGGGCTGAGGAAAAGCAGCGATGACACCACCGAAGATTCGAGTCGCGCAATGCCCCGGAACCAGAGGACATAAGTCAGCGCCGCACCGATCAGGCCGAGCCACACCAGTCCAAGCAGGTTGGCCGCGGTCGGGAACGGGATGGGTGGTTCGAAAAGCAGGACCACCGGAACGAGAAGGAGACCACCGGCGGTCAGTTGCCATGCCGTAAAGGCGAGCAGCGATGCTGGCGGCTGCCACTTGCGGCTCAACACGCTTCCGAAGGCCATTGAGGCCGCCCCGGCGAGGCCGGCGGCAACGCCGACCGCATCGAGCGTCGCGTTCGGGGTCAGCACCAGCAATGCAACACCGGCGATCCCGACAAGGGCGGCGAGGATCGCCAACCGGCGGACAGGGCTGGCAAGCAGGGCAGCAGCGAGGAAAATCACAATCAATGGCTGGACCGACAGCACGGTCGCCGCGACCCCGCCCGGAAGCCGGTAGGCGGCGACAAACAACATGCTCAGGAAGATCGAGATGTTGAGGGCTCCGAGGACGAAACTGCGCAGCCACCAGATGCCCATCGGCAGTTGCCGAACGATCGCCAGCAGCAGCAATCCGGCGGGCAGGGCTCGCAGCATTGCGACCGTCATCGGCGAGAAGTTCAGCAGGAACTGCGTGGTCACGATATAGGTGCTGCCCCATATCGCGGGTGCGATGGCTGTAAGCAGCAGATCGGAACGGTGCGTTTTCATAAGATTTCCAGAACTTCGGCAAGAGGGCGGCGCGGCTTTTGCGGCCAGTTTCCGGGCGCGGCGCGGCCGACCGCGATGAGCATCACCGGCACTTCATTGCGCGCAAGGCCAAACTCGCGGGCCACGCCTTCGGCATCGAAGCCGGCCATCGGACCGGAGACGAGGCCCAGCGCTTCGGCCGCGAAAATCAGCGTTGCAGCGCCAAGCGTTGCCGAGCGCACGGCTTCGTCGCGGGCCGCTAGAGGATCGGCATATTGGGTGCGGGCGCCCTCCCGCCAGCACGAAGCCATATCCGCCGGCATGAAGCCGGCTTCGACGAACGGACGGAGCCTGGCATTGAGGGCAGCGTGGTCGGGCAGTACGCCGCAGATGATGAAGGTGACGGCTGCCTCCTGCACCTTGGCCTGGCCATGGGCGAGGCTGCGCAATCGTGCCTTTGCTTCCGGCGTCCGCACCGCGATGAACCGCCAATTCTGAAGGTTGTAGGCGCTTGGCGCGCGCGTTGCGAGACGTGCCAGCTCCTCGATCTCGGCGTCCGTCAATTCGTGCGAGGCATCGAACCGATTGGCCGACATGCGCCGCTCGATAAGGGCAATTGCGGGGTTGGTCATCATGTCATTCCGAAACTGAGAAAGTCGTTCGGGAAGCAGATAGAGAATTTACCAAGGAGCGATAATATGCAACAATTGCAAGACATTATTTACTGGAAGAGAATGGTGCGATGGATCGCCTGACGGCGTTGCAGGTTTTCCGCCAGGTGGCGGAACTGAACAGCTTTGCCGAAGCCGGACGGCGGCTCGGTCTCTCGGCTCCCGCGGTCAGCAAGAACATCGCCGAACTGGAGGCGCATCTGGGGGTGCGGCTCATCAACCGGACAACGCGGCGCATGGCGCTGACCGAAGAGGGCAGGATCTACCTGGAGCATGTCACGCAGGGGCTCGATGCGCTGGCCAGGGCCGACCAGGTGCTCGGCCCGATCAAGACGGCGCCGAGCGGCACGTTGCGGGTCAGCGCGCCGATGACTGTCACGTTGACGCGGCTTTCGGCTGCCATCCCCGCGTTTCTATCGCGCTATCCCGATTTGAAACTCGATCTGCATCTTGACGACAGGCGCGTCGATATCGTGCGGGAGGGATTTGACCTGGCCATTCGCGGCAGCGACAATCTCGAGGATTCCAGCCTGGTCGCCCGAAAGCTTGCGGTTATGCCGCACGTGCTTTGCGCAGCTCCGTCTTATTTCGAGGAGCATGGCCGGCCCAAGACGCCTGCCGATTTGAAGGCGGCCAATTGCATCCGGTTCAGCCTCTCGGGGCATGCGGACATATGGGAGTTCCGCAAGGACGGCCGCGCCGAGCGGATCGCCATCGACGGACGATATACGGTCTCGTCAAGCCTTGCCGTGCGCGATGCGTTGCGTGCCGGCTTCGGCGTCAGCCTGATCCCTTATCCCTATGTCGAGAGCGACCTGAAAGCAGGCCGGCTGCAATCGGCTCTGGATGACTGGGACAAGGTCGAAACCACGCTCTACGCGGTCTATCCGGCGCGGCAGCATCTCGCCCCGAAAATCCGCGTCTTCCTTGATTTCCTGATCGAGGAATTCAGTCGGGACAAAGAGAAGCCGTTGGTGCCTCCCCGGCGTGAACGCTCGGCAAAGCGCGGTGTCGGCGAGGCGACGGATGCGGAAAATCAAACTGAGATATTGCCGTCGATTTCATCTCCTTGACACGCCTTCAAATCCGGACTTTGTGGAGCTATGCAGGACGCGAAGCCGAATAAGGGAAAGACAGCGGCCGAGGCGTTCGCCGAACGCACGAGCGGTATTCGCCGGGTCGATGCGGCGCGCATACCGGGGTCGAGCGTGCATGCGTCGCTAGCCAACGAAATCGGGCTGAGGATCGTGCGCGGCGACTATCCGCCGGGAACCATCCTGCCCAACGAAGCCAAATGGTCCGAGACTTTCGACGTCAGCCGCTCGGCGGTGCGCGAGGCCATAAAAATGCTGATGGCGAAGAGCCTGCTGTCGTCACGTCCCAAAATCGGCAGCTGGGTCGAGCCGAAGGAACGCTGGAACCTGCTCGATCGCGACGTGCTGGCCTGGTACGCGACCTCGCCGGACCGCGAGGTGTTCCTCAGGACCGTGCAGGAGTTCCGCCACATCATCGAGCCGGAGGCAAGCGCTTTTGCCGCGATGCGGCGCACCGACGAGCAGATGGCCGAGATCAGCCAGGCCTGCCGCGAGATGGGTGAGGCGACCAACCTGCAGGAGCGGACGCGCGCCGACACGCGTTTTCATCTCGCCATCCTGCGGGCCTCGGGCAACGATCTGCTGGTGCCGCTCGGCGTGCTGATCGAATCGGCATTCGATCATCTATTTGCTTATACCACGCGGGAACTCGACGATTTGCAGCATGCGCAGAGGCTGCATGAGGCAATCGAGAAGAGCATCCGCCTGCAGCGGCCGGACGCGGCGCGCAATGCGGTGCGCAAGCTGCTGGCCAATACCGACAGCGTCATCAAGTCCAGGTAGCCGCCGCCACACATTCAAACAGTCGGATTGTGTCGGTGCGGCCGCCGATGGTGCGCGCTTGACCAATGTTTGCCGGCGAGGTTTCGGCACGAATGGTTCCCGTCAATCGATACGAAATGGGTCTGTTTGACGAACCGGCTGCCGATTAGCTTCCAGATGCGCAAGTCGCTTGGGTCGACCTTAACAACAAGCATAGGGGAAATCGGCATGAGCATGAAAAATGGGCTATCGAAAATTGGCTTCCACGTCAGCCGGGTTGTCGCCATTTCGGCGGTGGCCTTGCTGCCGGTCTTCGGCGCAGCGGCCATGGCGCAGGACAAGGATATCTCGATCTACTTTGTCGGCTGTGCCGCACCGACGGGCTTTCATGGCTATCTGGCACGCGGCGCCGAGGAGGCCGGCAAAAACCTCGGCGTGAAGGTCACCTATATTTTCCCGGATCAGCTTACCATTCCAAACCAGGTGCAGAAGATCGAGGAGGCGATCGCCGCCCAGGCCAACGGCATCGCCATCTGCGCCTTCGCCGAGGATTCGTCCTATGCCGATGTCGCCGCGCGCGCCAAGGAAGCCGGCATTGCCTTCGGCAGCGCCGCCGCGCCGCCGTCCGGCTCGCAAGTGCGCGATCCCAACGATTTCTTCCTGTTCCGCACCGGATCTGATGAAGCGGCGGCGGGCAAGTTGACGGCGCAGCGACTGGTCTCGATGGGCGTCAAGGGCCGCGTCGTGGTCGCCAATCAACAGCCGGGCGACGCGAGCTGCCAGCTCAGGGCGACGTCGCAGATCGATGAGCTCAAGAAGGCCGGCATCGAGGCCGACTTCCTCGAACTGACCATGGATCCGGGCCAGCAGGCGGAAGCGCTGTCAAATTACCTGCGCGTGCACCCCGATACGGCCGCAGCCACGAGCACATGCGACGTGATCGACGGTTTCCTCTCCGCCAAGGCAGACAGCGGCCGGGACGACCTGGTGCTCACCGGCTACGACATCGTCGCGCAATCGCTCGATGCGATAAAGGATGGCCGGCAGGCGTTCACCATCGACCAGCAGCAGTTCTGGCGCGGCTACATGCCTGTGCTGCTCCTGACCCACTACCTGAAATACGGCCTGATCGAAGGTAACTACTTCCTGACCGGTCCGACGGTCGTCGACAAGGACAATGTGGAGCGCGTCTCGGCATTGGTGAAGGAGGGCTATCGCTGATGCACGCCGCCCAAAAGTCCATCAGTGGTTTTTGGACGACAGCAAAAACCTAGCACGCGTCCAGGACGGGCGGCCAAGCCGCCCGTTCGCCATCTTCGTGGCCACTCTTGTATCGGGGTGACGGCATGAACGAACAGCCCGGGCCGAATGCGGCCAACAAGCCTTCCTCCCGTGTGGTCGCCGGCGAGGCGCTGAGACGGCTGATGCTGCGGCCGGAGGCGACGTCGATCGCGGCCGTCGTCATCCTGTTCCTGGTCTTCACCGCGCTCAGCCCGCAGCTTTTCCCCACCAGGCTGTCCTACATCAGCATCATGGCCGTCGCGGCCGAACTCGGTATCGTCAGCGTCGGCGTCACGCTGCTGATGATCGGCGGTCACTTCGACTTGTCGGTGGGCGCGGTGCTCGGACTCACCTCGTTCGTCTGCGTGGTGCTGATGCGCGACTTCGGCCTGCCACCGATCGTCGCCGCGCCGGTCGCGGTGGCCGTCGGAGCCGCGCTTGGCTGGGCCAACGGCATGATCGTGGTCAGGTTCCGCATCCATTCCTTCGTCGTGACGCTCGGCACCATGCTGATCTGGCGCGGCATACTGATCGCGCTGACCGGCGGCTTTCCGATGACGGTCGCCATTCCGCCTGGATTCAAGGCCATAATGGCGGGTCCGCTGCTTGCCGGCTTTCGTATGTCGATGCTGTGGTTCCTGGCAATCGGGCTGGCAGGCACCTTCCTGCTGGCGCGCACCAGGTTCGGCAACTGGATCCAGGCACGTGGCCAAAACGAACAGGCGGCGCGCAATCTCGGCGTACCGGTGGACCGCGTCACCGTCATCCTGTTCATGATCACATCCGCGCTAGCAGCCATCGCCGGCGTCATCCAGGTTGCCCGCTTTTCCTCCGTCGACGCATTGCGCGGCGAGGGCATCGAACTGCAGGCGGTAGCCGTTACAGTTATCGGCGGGACGCTGCTGGCCGGCGGCTACGGCAGCGTCATCGGCACCATTCTCGGAGCCGTCACCTTCGGCATGATCCAGGTCGGCCTGGTGCTGGCAGGCGCTCCCGGCCATTTCTTCCGCACGCTCACCGGCGTCATTGTCGTCGGCGCGGTCATCCTCAATACCTCGGTGGCGCGCCGCATCGCCAAATCCAGGCCGATGGGCGGCTTCAAGCGCGACAGCAGTGCTGCCGACGCGGCGATTGCCGGCAACGCCGCACCGGCGGAGATACGGCCCGCCGGCAGCCTGGCGAAGGAGAAGACGCGATGAGCGAGCCGTCTGGCCTGGATGCCCAGCGCGGGGCCCGGCTGCCGGCCGGCAGCGGCTCCGACGACCTGACCCTTCGCCGCCCTCCGGTCGAGCCGGTCGCTGCCGGCGCGGTGCCGGTGATCGAGGCTGTCAACCTGTCGAAAGGGTTCGGCGCCACCACCGCGCTGGTCGACGTGTCGCTAAGCGCCTATGCCGGACGCATCCTGGCGCTGCTCGGCGACAACGGCGCCGGCAAATCGACCTTGATCAAGATCCTGTCCGGCGTCTTCCCGCCGGACAGGGGAGAATTGCGCTTCAACGGCGAGAAGGTGGCTTTCGCCAACCCCGCTCAGGCGCGCGAACGCGGCATTGCCACGGTGTTCCAGGACCTTGCCGTCTGCGAATTGCTGTCGGTCACACGCAATGTCGTGCTCGGCCGCGAACCGCTGAAAGGTTTCGGGCCGTTCAAATGGCTCGATATGAAACGCGCCGACGACATGGCGCGCTCGGCGCTGCATCAGCTCGGGGTGCGCTGGGAACGCGGTCTCGACGAACGCGGCGTCAACATCTCCGGCGGCGAACGCCAGTCCCTGGCAATCGCAAGAGCCATGTTCTTCGGATCGTCGCTGCTTGTGCTGGATGAGCCTACGTCGGCTCTGGCCGTGCGTCAGGCAGGCCGGGTGCTCGAGCACATTCTCAGGGCACGCGAGCAGGGCCAGGCGGTCATCCTGATCACCCACAATTTCCGTCACGCGCTCTCGGTGGCCGACGATCTGGTGGTTCTGGCGCAGGGGCGCGTGGCGGGCCGGTTCCGGCGTGACGAGATCGAGCTCGACGAATTGACCGACCTCGTTGCCCGTGTCGGGTGAGATGACAATGCAGCAGTTCAGGAGCAGGAAATGACCGTAAAGACCGCAAGGAAGCGTGTCGTCATCCACGAGGACGACGTCGGCATGAGCCATGGCGCAAATGTCGCGTTTTTCGAACTGTCGAAGTTCGGCACATGCAGTTCCGGTTCGGTGATGGCGCCATGCCCGTGGTTCCCGGAAGCCGCTCAGATCGCCGTCGCCAATCCCGATTTCGACCTCGGCGTGCACTTGACGCTGACCAGCGAGCAGAAGCCGTATCGCTGGCGTCCGCTGACCAACCCGCCCAAATCGGCTGCGATGACTGACGAGTTCGGCTATTTCTGGCCGACCGTACCGCAGGCGCGCAAAGCCCATCCCGATGCGGTGGAAGCGGAACTGCGTGCGCAGATCGAATGCGCCATCGCTGCCGGCATCGACATCACCCATCTCGACGCTCACATGGGCACGGCGCAGATGCCGGAATTCATCGCCATCTATCGCAAGCTCGGTCGGGAATACCGGCTGCCGGCGCTGCTGGTGAAGGACCTGTCGGGCTACAACCCGGCGAGCTATGCCGGTGAGCTGGACATTGCCCGCTACGATGCCGAAATCGTAAGGGCGCAAGCGGCAGGCGAACCGGTGTTCGACATCGTTCTGGAAACGCCCTGGGCGCGCAAGACGGATGCGCAGACGGCCTACCACGCGATGTTTGCCAGAATCCCGGAGGGGTTGAGTTTCCTGTCGCTGCATTTCAACACGGTAGGCGATTTCGAGGCGATCAATCCTCCGGATGCCCATCTGCGGACCGAGGAATACGCGTTGTTCAAGACGGCGCGCGTCAAGGCGTGGATCAGCGAGTTCGACATCGAAGTGATCGGCATGCGCGGCATGCGTGATGAACTGCGCGC
This sequence comes from Mesorhizobium sp. M0437, assembly GCF_040321335.1. NCBI lineage: Bacteria > Pseudomonadati > Pseudomonadota > Alphaproteobacteria > Hyphomicrobiales > Phyllobacteriaceae > Mesorhizobium > Mesorhizobium sp. M0437. The sequence goes on along the minus strand of NZ_JAMYRK010000026.1, from coordinate 62,916 downwards.
CGCCAAGATCTGAAAGCCGACGATCTTATGAGGCCAGATGCCGCCGGGTCAGCCCGATCAGCAGCGCCTGGTCGCGGGCGGCGTGTTCGGGTGGGTTGACGACCGCATCGCCATTGACGATCGCTGCCCAGAAGCCACGCATCTCTTCGACGAAGGCTTCGGCGTAACCGGCACGCAAATCTTTCTTCGACAGCGTGTGACCGTCCGAGGTCGTCACCGTCAGCCGGGTCGGATGATGGTTGAGCCAGGGCGAGGGGAATTCGAGCTCGAGGCTGGCATCGTCGAAGAACAGCGTGATCCGCTCCTTGTAGTCGGCGAGCTTGGGCACGGTGAGATGCGTCATGGTCCACAGTGCCTGCCCGTCCAGCAGCCTGACGGCGCCGTGGCCGCCGTCGCCATTGGCAAAGATCTGCGCGCCGACGACCTCGCCGTCCGGCATGCCGAGCGCATCGAGCAGGCCATGGACGGCATTGACATCGTGAATCAAGGCCGAGCTGTAAGCGCCGGTAAATCCACGGAAAGCGAGATCGGTCAGATGCACGCCGACGGCCTCTTCGACCTGGCGCTTCTGCTTGGCGGCGACAGTGGCGACCATGTCTTTTGGGATATCGGTACCGCGCCTGTAGGGCTGATGGGCGATGAACGGCCAGGCGTCGGGATCGTTTACCTCCACCGAGACCGCGCGCAGCGTGCTCGATGTTCCAGGCAGCGAAGCGAGCGCCAGCCGGTAATTCGGATCAAAGCGCTTCATATAGCCGACCTGAACGATTTTCCTGGCGGCATCGCGCGCGGCGATGATCCCGGCGATTTCCGCCAGCGAATAGCAGAGCGGCTTTTCGCAAAAGACATGCAGGCCGCGCGCCAGCGCCGCCAGCACCTGTTCGTGATGTAGCGGGTCCGGCGAGCCGATGACCACCGCGTCGAGGCGTTGGTCGAAGAGCTGGTCGATCGTTTCGAAATTGGCAATGCCATGGGTGTCGGTGACGAACTGCCGCGAAATCCTGGAGGGATCGGCGACGCCGACCAGCTCGAACAATTCACCGAGGCGCAGCAGATTGGGGATATGCTCGACCTGCGAGACCATGCCGGCGCCGACGACCCCGACGCGTAACCTGCTCATTGGATCATTCCCCGTAATGTCCGATTGTCTGCTCAAGGCGCCGCAGGCGACCGGTTGCCGATCTGTGCGAGCAGGCCGGCAATCTCCGCCTCGACCGCCTTCAGATCCTCGCCGCCCGACATGATCGAGATGACCTCGTCGCGCGAAATCTCCGACTTGGCATAGGTGCCGCGATTGCGGCCGCGGTTGAGCAGCGTGAAGGTGTCGCCGACCGGATAGGCATGGTGGATGTTGTGGCTGATGAAGATCACGGCCAGGCCCCGCATGCGTGCTTCGATGATGAATTTCAGCACCATCGCCGCCTGGTGGACGCCGAGTGCGGAAGTCGGCTCGTCGAGGATCAGCACGCGCGCGCCAAAATGCACGGCGCGGGCGATCGCCACCGACTGGCGCTCGCCGCCCGACAGCGTGCCGACGGCCTGCGTCGGATCGCGCACGTCAATGCCGATATCGGCCATCGCCTGCCTGGCGATGGTGTTGGCGCGCTCCTTGTCGATGCGCGAGAAGGGCAGGCTGCTTTTGGTCGGCTCGCGGCCGAGGAAGAAGTTGCGGGTGATCGACATTAGCGAGATCATGCCGAGGTCCTGGAACACCGTTGCCACGCCGAGCTCCTGCGCGTCGCGCGGGCTGCGGAAGGTGACCGGCTTGCCGTCGACCAGGATTTCGCCCTTGCTCGGTCGATAGACGCCGGACAAAACCTTGATCAGCGTCGACTTGCCGGCGCCGTTATCGCCGAGCAGGCAGTGGACCTCGCCCGGATAGACTTTGATGTCGATGTTCTGGAGGGCGCGCACCGAGCCGAAATTGACGCTGACGCCGCGCAGTTCCATCGCGGGTTCGGTCATTTGGGCCGGTTCGGTCATTTGGGCCGGCTCGGTCATTTGCCACCTCCGCGGCCGAGCGCCTTCAGCCTGATGTAGTTGTTGACCAGCACGGCCATCAGGATGACGATGCCGAGGAAGACCTTGAACCAGTCGGTGTCGATGCCGGTGTAGAAGATGCCCATCTGCACCAGCCCGAAGATCAGCGCGCCGAACAGCACGCCATAGACGGTGCCGTAGCCGCCGGTGAGGAGCACGCCGCCGATGACGGCGGCGATGATCGCCTCGAATTCCTTGAGCAGGCCGCGCGTGGTGTCGGCGGAGCCCGCCTCCATCACCTGGATGGTGGCAAGCAGCGTCGCCGCGCAGGCGGTGTAGACGAACAGGCTGATCTTGACGCGATCGACCGGCACGCCGACGTTGCGGGCTGCGATCAGGTCGCCGCCGGTGGCGAAGATCCAGTTGCCGTATTTCGTCTGGGTAAGCACGTAGCCGGCCAGCGCCGTCAGGCCGAGCCACCAGACGATCGACATCGGAATGCCGGCGACGAAGGGAATGCCGTCGCTGCGGGTGGCTATCCAGCCTTGAGCGCCCATCCAGTGGAACAGGCCGGTGAGCAGATGGCCGTTGAAAATGCCGGCCGTCGCCGGGTCCGGCGCGCCTTCGAGTATGTAGGGGATCTGCGTGCGGCCGGTGACGGCGCGGGTGATGCCGATCGACAGTCCGCGCAGGATATAGAGGGTGGCGAGCGTGACGATGAAGGAGGGCAGGCGCGTCTTCACCACGATCAGGCCGTTGAGATAGCCGGTGAGGATGGCAACGGCGAAGGCACAGGCGATGCCGCCCCATAGCGGCAGGCCCCAGTACTTCACCGTCAGGCCGATGACGACACCGGCAAAGCCGACCATGGAGCCGACCGAAAGATCGAACTCGCCGGCGATGATGAGGAGTGCTGCCGCGGTGGCGACGATGCCGAGCTCCGCCGACAGCGTCAGGAAGGTCATCGATCCCTGCAGCGAATAGAGGTTTGCCGCGCCCGGCAGCAGCGCAAAGATGATGATCGTCGCAAGCAGCCCACCGGCGGCACCGGCTTCCGGCCGGCGCAGCCACTGGGTCAGCTTGCCGGTGCTGGCCAGCCGCTCGTCGGCGCCGGCGGCCCGCTTCGACGTCATGCCGAAGCGGTCGGTCGCCTTCAGTTCGCCCGGAGATATAGCCTTGTCTTCCACGACCGCCATTAGGCTCTCCAATCGCTCAATTCGCAATCTTCGAACGGATCGGGAGTGCGCTTGGCGCATTCTCCCGTTCCGTCGGAGCGCTTGCCTAGCGGATGCCCTCTTTGGCGAGCGCCAGGATCGCCTTGGCTTTTTCCGGCGAGTCGATGAACAGCGGTCCGGTATAGGCGTTGTTCTGCGGCCAAAAGCCGTGCGTCGCTTGCTCGACCAGATAGATCACCGGCAGATAGCCCATCAGATATTGCTGGGCATCCATGCCGAAGCCCATTTCGCCGGCGACGACAGAGTCGAGGACCTCCGGGCTGATGTCGAATGTGTAGAGCTTGAGCTTGCCGAACAGTTCCTTGTCGCGGAACATCGGGATCAGCGGGTTGGCGGCGGTGGCGCCGAGCGCAAAGACGGCCTGCGTGTCGGGATGCGCGGACAGATAGGCTTCCGTGCGGCGCTGGATGTCTGCGGGATCGGGCGCCACGGCCAGAACCTCGGTGCCGCCGCCGGAGGGCTTCAGCCCGTCATTGAGGCCCTGGCAGCGCTGGTCGAGGCTGACATTGCCGACCTCGTGGTTGATACAGACGACCTTGAGCGTGCCTTCCTTGGCCAGCCGCTCGCCGGCCTTCTTGCCGGAATCATATTCGGAAACGGTGCCGACATAGAGCGTCGTGCCGAGCTCGGCGCCTTCCTTTTCGCCGGAATCCAGAACCACCATGGGAATATTGGCGGCAAGCCCGGATTTGACCGATTTGCCGAGCGCATTGGCGTCGGCGATGGAGACGGCGATACCGTCCGGCTTGGTGGCGATAGCGGCGTCGAGAAGCCGGGCCTGCTCGACCACGTCGAAGACCTGCGGTGCGTAATATTCGACCTTGGCGCCGGTAAGGGCGGCCGCGTCATCGACGCCGCGCTTGACCACCGACCAATAGGGATCGGACGCCGACCCATGCACCACGAAGGTGATGCGGACGTCCTTCGGATCCTTGAGGCCCGCGGCATGCGCAATACCTGTCATCAGGCCCGCCGAAACGAAGGCGCCCAATGCCACTTTCAGAAGAGTTTTCATCTTATTCTCCCATTTGTCGTTGCAGTTCCAATCCCTCTGGCGCCGTTTTCCGGCCGCGACGATCGGCTCACGTCGCGGATCGGGTGGCCGCTTTGCGGGCCTTTGCCGACGCCAATCGCTGCTCGCCCGTGGTGTTGCCGCGGGTTGTTGTTGATGATCGCCCCGCCGAGAGCGCTGCGCGAAGCTCCTCGCGCAACGGCTTCATGCCGATGACGTCGATCGGCTGTGCGGCGAGCCAGTCGCGAAAGCCCTGGTCGCGGAACAGCTCGTACTCTTCGGTGCGGATGTAGGCGGAGCGCGGCTCGATCAGCTCGAGTTCACCGGGCGCGTTGCAATGCAGGCAAAAGAAGGTCAGGCCGTCGCGCACACCGTCGATGAGCGCTTTGTAAGCCGGCTCGATCGGCCTGGAACGCGGCCGGCCCCAGGTCGTCTGGATGGCGGCGTCGAAAATGGCAAAGCCGCCGGCACGGGCCAGCGCCACGCCGCGCTGGAACGCCTCCTCGGTGACGCCGACCAGATTGTCGTTGGGGGAATAGGCGGACAGCGTCTTGGTCAGCAGCACCGGCAGCTGATATTCGAGCCCGAGCTTGATGTAGATGTTGCAGAATTCCGGCGACAATGCCGCTCCCATATGCGCGTCGAGATGGGTGACGTCGATGCCGGCGCGATAGGCGGTGTCGATCTGGGCGCGAAGCTCGGCCTCGACCGCCTGCGGCACCGCCTTGCGGCGCGTGGTCGCCACATCGGGCCAGAAGAAGCCGAACTCGTCGGTCAGGCCGGCCGCCCGCGACGGCGCGGTCAACGGCCGCCATTTGTAGTGCTGCTTCTCGCTGTTCAGCGTCAGGTGGACGCCAAGGTCGAGGGCAGGGTTGGCGGCGGCGCTTTCGGCCATTTCGAGAAACCACGGGCATGGCACCATCACCGCGCCGGAACTGCAGACGCCCAGCCCGCTCAATTCGAGGAAGGCGCTGTTGGCGCCGTGGCACATGCCGACATCGTCCTCGTGGAGTACGATCCGTTTGATGGAGCCGGCGGCGTTCACGAACGGCCGCCTTTCCGCCGGCACGCCGGTTTCGAGGGTCTTCCAAAGTGTGTCCCGTATTTCATGGAACCAACCGTTTGCCCAACTGGCCGGAATGGAACGCCGAAACCTGCCTTTCCGACAGGGCCACTTTGGCGAATTCGGATGGGTACAATTTGCCTGCCGGCTGAGACACTTAGCTGCCGATTCCCCCAATCACGGTTCAAAACCAGTCACAGGAACCGTCTTCCCGGCGCAGATGGCTTGGTCGAATAGCGGCGGAGTGGTTCTTTCAAACCGTGCCGACAAGCCTACAGCTGTCCACACCATCAAGCGACCACATTATCAAGTGACCCACACTATCAAGTGACTGGAGGCCTGTCATGTACATCGCCGGCGAAGAGGAAATCGAAGCCATTGCCAGGGTGATCCGCTCGGGCGCGCTGTTTCGTTACGGCAGGGACAGCGAATGCGACCGTTTCGAGGCCCGCTATGCGCAGCATCTTGGCGTCGAGCATTTCGCGCTGGCCGCCAGCGGCACCTATGGGCTCGCCGCCGGCCTGATCGGCCTCGGCATCGGCCCGGGGGACGAAGTGCTGGTGCCCGCGCACACCTATATGGCGACCGCGACCGCGGTGCTGTCGGTCGGGGCCATTCCTGTCATCGTCGACATCGACGAGAGCCTGACCATCGATCCCATCGCCCTGCGCGATGCCATCGGGCCGCGCACCAGGGCGGTCATCCCGGTGCATATGTGGGGCGCGGCCTGCAACATGAATGCGATCATGGACATTGCTGCCAAGCGCGGCTTGCTGGTGCTGGAGGATGTCTGCCAAGGCATCGGCGGCGGCTATGAGGGCCGCAAGCTCGGCTCGATCGGCCATGCCGGCGCCTATTCCTTCAACTACTTCAAGAACATGACCTCGGGCGAGGGCGGCGGTATCGCCACCAGCGACCCGAAAGTGGCGGAACGGGCGCGCTGCGCAATCGACCCTTGCCATTTCTACTGGCAGGGCAGAAGCGACAGCATCAAACCCTTCGCCGGCATCGGCGCGCGTGCTTCCGAACTGATGGGGGCGATGCTCAACGTCCAACTCGACCGGCTGGACGGCATCATCGAGGCGATGCGAGCCGAGAAGAAGACGGTGCTGGCCGGTACCCACCACCTTAGCAATCTTGGGCTGACGCCGTCGCCGATGAACAGCGCGGACGACGATTGTGCCGCACAGGTGATGTACCTGCTGCCGAGCGAGCAGGCGGCGCAGACTTTTTCGAAGACCATTCCGAGCGTCCTTGCCGGCAAGACCGGCCGTCACAATTTCACCCAGTGGGACCAGGTGCTGATGCATGAAGGGGCGCATCACCCGGCGCTCAATCCTTACGCACTGCCCGAGAACCAGGGCCTGCGGCTGGATTATCCCGACGACCTCGGCAAGCGCTCGCTCGACATCCTCAACCGCACCGTGATGGTCGCCATGAACCCGGCGCACAGCGATACCGACATTCAGGACATTATCCACAACATCGACGCGGCGGCGCGGGTGGCGCTGGAGAATGCTTCGCTCGATGATATCGAATTGCGCAAGGCGGCACCGGTTGATCTGCAGAAGTTCGACAGTGTGAACTAGACCAGATCCGGCGCGGTTTGCTACCCTGCGGTCGAGTTCCTTGTCCGGTGGCCGGCCGAGGATTCCGGCCGGCATAACCGGCCGCCAAAAAATCCGCGGGCCCGTGTCGGATAGGCCGGGCTCCGCTCGTCCTAGGGGGCATCGATCACCAACACGGAGGATTAACGATATGCCCGGCACCGTACGGCTGCACCGCGTTCTGACAACCAGCCCGGAGAAAGTCTACCGCGCGTTCCTTGAAGCGGATGCACTTGCGAAATGGCTTCCGCCGAACGGCTTCACCTGCACGGTTCATCACTTCGAGGCGAAAGTCGGCGGTGCGTTCAAAATGTCCTTCCGCAACTTCACCACCGGCGACAGCCACTCGTTCGGCGGCGAATATGTCGAGCTCGTGCCCAATGAGCGACTGCGTTACACCGACCGGTTCGACGACCCCAACCTGGCCGGCGAGATCGAGGTGACCGTGACATTGAAGAAAGTGTCGGTCGGCACCGAAGTGAATATCACGCAGGCAGGTATCCCAGACGCCATCCCGGTTGAGGCCTGCTATCTCGGCTGGCAGGAGTCGCTGCGAAATCTGGCGAAGCTCGTTGAACCCGAGATCAACCAGTAAGGTAAAGCGCTGCGCTGGCGGGTTGGCGTCGCTAACCGGAAACCCAGGGATGACGCCGTTCTTCCCACCCAACATGCGCCGGGGCCGGAAAGGCGGGATCGGCGAAGCAGCCGACCGCGACGGCGATCCATTCAGGCTTTCGCTCGGGCTCCCAGAAGACGCTCGAGCCGCAGCCCGGGCAGAAATGGAAAGTGACGTGGTGGCCGCTCCGAGCTGACCGCCTGTAGGTCCTGGCGTCGCCTCTGGCTTCTACCTTGTCGCGCGCAAAGAAGGAGGCGACGCCGTATGTGCTGCCGGTCCGTTTCTGGCAGTCGAGGCAGTGGCACTGTGCGACCAGCTGTGGCTCTCCGTTACAGGAGATCCTCAGTTGCCCGCAGGCACAGGATGCGGTTCTCATGGCAATCCTCATGGTTCAGATGAATGCGCCGCCAGCCCATACCGGCGGTGGGCATGCTTCTGGTTTTCGGGGAGGTTCGGCCTTGGGAAGCGCGCTTTGCGCGAACGCCGAAAAACAAGGACCGGCGTCCCATATTCCTAATCACTGCGGACGACCGATTCAACCCGCGGTGAACGAGATGGAGAGCCGGCTCTAGCTTCTATCCAATCTTAGGAACGCGGCGCGCAGCGCCAGCACGGCGCGCAGGATCTGACGTTCGTCCATTGCCGCGTAGCCGAGCAGCAGGCCGTGCTCGGGTTCAGTAGAGTGGTAGTTGATGGAGATGCCCTGAACGTCGAGCCCCTCCTTGAGGGCGGCGGCGACCACGTCGCTGTCCTTATAGGGCCTGACGAAGCTCGCCAGCAGCTGCATGCCGGAATCGTTTTCCGCCACGGTCAGCCATTCGGCCAGATGCTCCTGGCACAGCTTGACGAAGTTCGCCTGCCGGCGCGCATAGAGCCGGCGCATGCGCTTGAGATGCGTGGCGAAATAGCCCTGCATGATGAAGTCGTTGACCGTTGCCTGCAGGATCAGCGGCGCGAACTGGCCGGTGATGCTCACCGCCCGGTCGAACGGAACCGACAATTCGCGCGGCACGATCAGATAACCGATGCGCAGCGCCGGAATCAGCGTCTTGCCGAAGCTGCCGATATAGACGACGCGGTCGGCATGGTCGAGCCCGCGCAGGGCCGGCACCGGCCGGCCGCGGAACCGGTATTCACCGTCATAGTCATCCTCGATAATCCAGGCGCCGTTGCGTTCGGCGATGTCGAGCAGTTGCAGGCGCTCCTCGATGCGCATGATGGTGCCGAACGGCCATTGGCAGGATGGCGTCACATAGATCAGCCGCGGCGGCGGCAGCTCCGGATCGGCAAGATGCCAACCGCGCCGGTCGACCTTCAACGGTGCCAGCTTGGCGCCGCTGGCGAGAAAGGCGCTTTTGGCGCCGAGATAGCCGGGTTCCTCCATCCAGACATGGTCGCCTTCGTCCATCAGCACGCGCGAAACGAGATCAAGCGCTGCTTGCGCACCGGTGACGATGATCACCTGGTCGGCGGTGCAGCTGATGCCGCGCGACAGGCCGATGGTCGAGGCAATGGCCTGACGCAGGCCGGGGTGGCCGGCAAAGGAGAGATAACCAAGCAGGCTCTCGTCGCGGCTGCGTGCATTGCGCACCAGAAGGCTTGACCAGATGGTGAACGGAAACGATGCCGTTTCAGGCACGCCGGGATGGAAATTGATGACGCCGGCATTGCGCGGCGGTTGCGGGCCGTTGACGATGGTCTGGCCGCGCCGCGACAGTTTTTGCGGCGCTGCCAGTCCGGCGCGCAGGGATGCCAAGGGGCGGTTCTGCTGGATCGGCGCCACCCAGGTGCCCGATCCGGCACGCGCCTCGATAAAACCTTCGGCAAGGAGCTGGTCATAGGCGGCGATGACCGTGTTGCGCCCGACCTTCAGATCTTCGGCCAGCGAGCGCGTCGACGGCAGCAGCGTGTTCTGCGGGATCTGGCCGTCAAGAATGAAGCGTCGCAAGGCGCCGTAGATCTGACGATGCATCGGTTCTTCCGAGGCGCGGTCGACCGACATGATGTCGAGGGAAAGGCGCATGTGGTCGGCCACGGCACTATCCCCCGACGAACCGGGCGGCGCGGGCGATCTTTTCCTCGTTGAGCCGGCAGACGGTGTCGAGCACCAGTCGCCTGGTTTCGGGGCGGATCTCGCGGCTGTTCTTCAGCGCGCGATGCACGGTGGCGGCGCCAAGTTCCGCCTTCTCGGCAATCTCGCGGATGGTGCAAAGCCGTTCCATGCCAAGCGCAGCTTCGAAAGCCATGTCGCTCCTCCTCGGTTGCATCAAGGCACGGCTTCCGGCCGGCCTCAAGCTTGAAAGTCGGGGTTTGCAATCCAGAGCCGGGATTCTGCGATCCGCGCCGCGCTGGGCGCAAGGCGGCGCGGATCGCCGGGCGCTTTCGCGTCGCTAACCCCATCGAGGCGCGCGCCCATCGTGTTCCCCCGGCTCGCAAATGCGGGCCGGTCAGTTTGCCTGCCGCGTCGCCACTTCGAAGCCGGCCTCGCGGGCGGTGGCGAGCAGCGAGAAATAGCCCTTGCTGGCATAGGTCAGCGGATGCGCCTTGGCCGGATCCTGCTCGGCTTCGACAACGAGCCAGCCTTCATAGCCGCGCGCGGCGAGGGTTTTCAGCAATGACAGGAAATCGATCGAGCCGTCGCCGGGCACGGTAAAAATGCCGTCCATTACCGCCGCCATGAAGCTCATGTCCTCGCGGCGTGCCCGTTCCAACACCGCTCTGCGAACGTCCTTGCAATGGAAATGCACGATACGGTCGAGATGCCGTTGCAGCAGCGATTGCGGGTCGCCGCCCGAAAACAGGCAGTGGCCGGTATCGAACAACAGGCCGACGCTTCGGCCCGTCGCCGCCATCAGCCCGTCGACTTCATCGTCCGTTTCGACGATGGTGCCCATGTGGTGGTGGAAGGCCATGCCGACCCCGAATGCGGCCATGCGGTCGGCGAGGGCGGTCAGTTTCACGCCATAGGACGGCCAGTCGCTGTCGGCGAGGCGCGGACGCTCGGAGATCGGTGCGAAAATGCCGTCATGGCGACCGCGCGAGGTGTCGGCGTAGACGACGATCCTGGCGCCAAGGTCGCGCAACAGCTGAAGATGTGGGGTGATCGCCGCGAACTCCTCGTCGACCGTGCGGTCGAGAATGCGGCCATCATACCAGCCGGAGACGAGTTCTAGGCCATAGGAAGACAGGAGCGGCCCAAGCACTTCGGCCTGGCGCGGAAATTTGCCGCCGAGTTCGGTGCCGCGGTAGCCGGCCAGCGCCGTTTCCGACAGGCAGGTCTCCAAGGACGTATCCCCGCCAAGCGCCGGAACGTCGTCATTGCTCCAGGTGATGGGATTGATGCCGATCTTGACCGTCATGACGCCAGGCTTTTGCGGGCTTGGGAATACAAGCCGAGCCTGCAGACTGGCGACAAAGAGGCCCTGTCACTAGGTCCAGTTCAGCCGAATTTGGCAGAACCAATTAATGGAGACTGACCCTAATCTTCCTTTGGGCGGCCAAAAAGGGCGCGCAGCTCGTCTTTGGCGTCCTCCAGCACTTTCTTCTGCGCCGCCGGCAGGTTCTTGCCGGCGCGGTTGATGTAGAAATTCAGCATCGACATGGCGGATTGAAACGGCCCTGCCTTGCGTCGGTCGCTGTGCTCGGCCGATCGCTTCAAAGAGGCGGCGATCTTCTTGGGATCGTGGGATTCGAAGATGTGTTCCTCGAGGTCCAGCGCGTCGCTGTGCTCGGTGACGTCGGCGGACCATTTCCGTTGCGCGGTCATGGCAAACTCCTTCCACTAGGTCGTTGCCAGAAAACGCCTTATGGCGCACCCCTGTTCCACTTCGGCCCGAATCCCTGGAGCCACGGATTTGCCTATCGTGGCGCTGCTCGGCGATGCGAATGCGCCGATAGTGGTCAGAACCGCCGATTCACGAACTGCGGACAGGAAACGCTCTTGACCCCAATCGTCTCAAGCCAGGCAGGAAGTTCCGGCATCGACAGTGCCTATGCCTGGATACGGCTGGGCATCTCGATGCTGCTGGCAACGATCGGCGGGGTCGGCATGTGGGCGGTGGTCGTGGTGCTGCCTGCCGTGCAGGCAGAATTCGGCGTCGACCGCGCCGCTGCCTCGATGCCCTACACCGCGACCATGGTCGGCTTTGCCGCCGGTAATGTGCTGTTCGGCCGCGCCATCGACCGCATGGGGTATTGGATCCCGGCGCTGATTGCCGCGATTACACTTGGCGCCGGCTTCCTGCTGGCGTCGCTGACCAGTTCGATCCTGCAGTTCACCCTCGTCCAGGGCCTGTTGATCGGCGTTGGCTCGTCGGCGATCTTCGGGCCGCTGATCGCCGACATCTCGCACTGGTTCAACCGGCGCCGCGGCGTCGCGGTGACTGCTGCCGCATCCGGCAACTATCTCGCCGGAGCGATCTGGCCGACGGCGATGCCCTATGTCATGCAGGCGCAAGGCTGGCGCTTCACCTATGCCGCGATCGGCGCCGTCTGCCTGGTCACCATGGTGCCCTTGATCCTGCTGCTCCGGCGCGGCGCACCGCCCCAGGCGGCTCCGGGATCGCCGGGCAGCCGCGTGGTCCAGCCGATCTCCCTGTCGCCGGCGGCCTTGCAGGCGCTGCTCATCGTGGCCGGGCTCGGCTGCTGCGTGGCGATGTCGATGCCGCAAGTCCATATCGTCGCCTACTGCATGGATCTCGGCTACGGCGTGGCGCATGGCGCCGATATGCTGTCGATCATGCTGGCGGCGGGCGTCGTCAGCCGGCTAGGCTCGGGCTTCCTTGCCGATCGCATCGGCGGCGTGAAAACCCTGCTGATCGGTTCGGTGCTGCAATGCCTGTCGCTGTTGTTCTATATCCCGTTCGACGGGCTTGCCTCGCTCTATGTCGTCTCGCTGGTCTTCGGCCTGTCGCAGGGCGGCATCGTGCCCTGTTATGCGATCATCGTGCGCGAATATATGCCAGCCAAGGAGGCTGGCCAGCGCGTCGGCATCGTCATGATGGCGACCATCTTCGGCATGGCGATCGGCGGCTGGATGTCGGGCTGGATCTACGATCTGACCGGCTCCTATGCCGCCGCGTTCCTCAACGGCATTGCCTGGAACCTGCTGAATATTTTGGCCATGGTGCTGCTGCTGTGGAAGGCCCGGCGCAGCGCTGCTGTGGCGGCCTGAAGCACAGCGGTACGGATACAGTCTCTCCGGCCGTCGCTTGACAACAGCCGAAGGCTGCGCGACGCCAGACAAGGTGTGGCAACGGGCCAGTTTGGCATGGCAGCAGTTTCAAAAACGCTGAACATCGTTTCACGGTCGCGTGTGGGCGGTTGCCCGGCGTCCGGACGAGTACGGTGATCAAGCCGCGCTCACGCCGCGGCGGCGGCCGCCCGACCATCGCCGACGTCGCCCGCAAGGCCGGCGTCGGCGCCATTACCGTATCGCGCGCCCTGCGTGAGCCGGGGCGTGTCTCGGAAGATCTGCGCCGCCAGATCGAGTCGGCCGTGAACGAGCTCGGCTATGTGCCCGACCCGAATGCGCGGGCGCTGGCTTCGGCGCGCGCCGAGGTCTTTGGCGTTCTGGTGCCGTCGCTTACCAACAACGTCTTTGCCGAAGTGGTGCGCGGCATCTACGACAGCCTGTCGGACGGCCCTTTCCGGATTCAGCTCGGCAACACCCACTATTCCGGCCTCGAGGAAGAGCGGCTGCTGCAGGTGTTTGGCCCGCAACGCCCGGCGGCGCTGATCGTGGCCGGCATCGACCAGACGCCGGCCTCGCGAAAACTGCTGGAAACGGCAGGCTGTCCGGTGGTGCAGGTGATGGAGACCGGGCCCGATCCGGTCGACATGATGGTCGGTTTCTCACATTTCGAGGGCGGCAAGGCGGCTGCGGAACATCTGATCGAGGCAGGCTATCGCCGGATCGGCTTCATCGGTGCGCGCATGGATCCGCGTTCGCAGCGGCGGCTTGCCGGCTATCGCGCGGCGATGGAGGCGGCCGGCCTGTTCGATCCGAGGCTCACCACCACCACGCCGGTGCCCTCCAGCGTCACCCTCGGCCGCGAATTGTTCCGCGACGCGCTGGCCAAGGTGCCGAGCCTCGACGGCGTGTTCTGCAACAATGACGATATAGCACTCGGGGTGCTGTTCGAATGCCACCGCGCTTCGATCGCCGTACCGAAGACGATCGGCATCGTCGGCTTCAACGATCTCGACATGATGGAGGTGGCTTTTCCGTCGGTCACCAGCGTTCGGACGTATCGCTACGAGATCGGCCGGCGGGCGGTCGCCATGGCGCTTGCGGCGATCGAAGGCAACAGGCCGGAACAGCGGGTCGTCGACCTCGGCTTCGAACTCAAGCGGCGTGAAAGCACGGCGCGCTGAAGCGCGCTTCAACGCAATGGCGCTTTACACTACGTCATGGTAGCGCTACCAGTTATCGCCGGGCAGTACTTCGCTCAGAGGATGGGGGCTGTTTATTATACATAAGCGACAGCTCATGCTTGTTTATTATGTATAATATGATAGTTTTTGCGGGACTAGCCGGGCAGCAAAGGAGGGGATCGGGTCGGCATTCGGCCACCTGAACGCGCGACGGGTACGGCGGCAGGTGCCGGGCCGGAAAAGCGCAAATTCATCGGCGTAACAACAAACAAAACTGCAACTGGGAGGAATATCGATGATCAAGTCACTCGTTGGCGGTATCGTTGCCGCCACTGCTTTCGTCATGCTGAGCTCGTCGGCGATCGCCGATCCTGAAATCGTCAAGGGGCCATCGGCCGAGCCTGACTGCTTCGCGCCCTGGTCGGCCGATACGCAGTTCTTCAAGTTCCCCAAGAAAGACGGCCCGTACCGCATCGCTCTGGCCAACGGCTATATCGCCAACACATGGCGCATCCAGATGGTGCAGACGGCAAAGGCCTATGCAGCGCAGCCGGACGTCGCGGCCAAGCTCAAGGAATTCAAGGTGGTCTCGACCGGCGAAGACGTGCCGGCGCAGATTTCGGCGATCAACAATTTCATCGATTCCGGCTATGACGCGATTGTCGTCAACGCCCAGAACCCGACCTCATTCGGTCCTGTCATCAAACGGGCCAAGGAAGCCGGCGTGGTGCTGGTCGCCTTCGACAACATCCTCGACACCAAGGATGCCATCAACGTCAATGTCGACCAGAAAGGCCTTGGCGAATTGTGGGGCAACTGGCTGGTCAAGCACGTGCCGAACGGCGGCAAGGTGCTGGAAGTGCGCGGCGTCGCCGGCACATCCGTCGATACCGACCGCCATAACGGCATCCACGAGGTTCTCGACGCTTCCGGCAAGAAATGGGATGTCACCGAGGTCGTCGGCAAGTGGGATGACGGCGTTGCGCAAAAGGCTACGGCCGATGCCATTGCCACCAACGGCCCCTTCGACGGCATTACCGGACAGGGCGGCGATACCGGCATCGTGCAGGCGATGATCGATGCCAAGCATCCGTTCGTGCCCTTCGGCGGCGAGACGGAGAACGGCTTCCGCAAATTCTGCGCCAAGTTCGCCGCTGACGGCCTGAAATGCTCGTCGGCCGGCACCGGCCCGGCGCAGGTCGCGGTTGCCATCAAGACGGCGATTGCAGCACTTGAAGGCCAGGTCGTGCCGCAAGCGGTCAAGCTGCCGCTGGCGATCGTCGAGGATCCGAACTTCAAGGCAGGCCAGGACTACTTCCCCGACCAATCCGACAATTTCTTCGTCGGCAATTCCTTCCCGACCTGCGGCATCAATTTCACGGCGCAGGAAATCATGGGCCAGAGCAAGGAAAACCAGTAAACTCCGACAGCCCGACGCCGCGGGAGATCCCGCGGCGTCGGCGCTCGACATCCTGATTGCCAAGCGCCTGGGGAGGGCCGATGGACGGTGCGGTTCCGCTCTTCCGCATGGAAGGCATATCCAAGCGCTATGGCGGCGTGCGGGCGCTGGAGAAGGCCGAACTGTCGGTCACTCCAGGCAGCATCCACGCCATTCTCGGCGAGAACGGCGCCGGCAAATCGACGCTGATCAAGGTCATGGCGGGGGTTGTTGCGCCCGACGAGGGCCGCATGATGCTGGACGGAAGCGAAGTTACCTTCGCTTCGCCGGCCGCCGCCAACCAGGCCGGCATCGTCTGCATCTTCCAGGAGCTGTCGCTCGTCCCCGAACTCAGCGTTGCCGACAACATCGTCATTTCCGATCCGCCGAAGCGTTTCGGCATGATCGACCGCAAGGCGCAGCGCCGCATCGCCGAAGAAGCCCTTGCTCGCGCCGGCGCCTCCGATATCCATCCGCTGGCGCTGGTCAAGGATCTTCCTCTTTCAAGAAGGCAGATGGTCGAGATCGCCAAGGCACTGGCGCGCAAGCCACGCATCCTGATCCTCGACGAGGCGACCTCGGCGCTGACCGCGGCCGACGTCGCCAGAGTTTTCGCCGTGTTGAAGCGGCTGCGTTCGGAAGGGCTGGCGCTGCTCTATATATCGCACCGCATGAACGAGATCGCCGAGTTGGCCGACCAGTGCACGGTGTTCCGCAACGGCCGCAATGTCGCCAGCTACGCGGCCGGTACAAAAAGCGACAACGAGGTCGTCGAACTGATGATCGGGCGCGAATACAGCCACATCTTTCCGCCCAAGCCCGCGCGGGCGGCTGCCGCAGCCACGCCGGTTCTGGAGGCGCGCAGCCTGTCCTGGACGGATCGGCTGCACGATGTCTCGCTATCGGTCGGGGCGGGCGAGGTGGTCGGGCTTGGCGGCCTCGACGGCCAGGGCCAGCGCGAATTGCTGCTCGCCTTCTTCGGTGTGCTGCGTGGCCTGTCGGGCCAGATCCTGATCGACGGCAGGCCGGTGGCGATCGCCAGCCCGGCCGCGGCGCGCGATGACCGGATCGGCATGGCGCTGATCCCGGAGGACCGCAAGACCGAGGGGCTGATGCTGCCGATGACGGTGCGCGAAAACCTCTCCTTTGCCGCCCTCGATCGGCTGTCCAGGGCCGGCATCATCGATCGCGCCGCCGAGCAGCGGCTGATCGACGACATGGTCGGTCTTCTGGCGATCAAAACCGCCGGCCTCGACATTTCGGTCGGCGCGCTGTCCGGCGGCAACCAGCAGAAGGTCGTCATCGCCAAATGGCTGATGCGGCAGCCGCGCATCATCCTGCTCAACGATCCGACGCGCGGCATCGATGTCGGCACCAAGCAGGAGCTTTACCAGTTGATGCGCAAGCTTGCCGACCAGGGTGCGGCGATCCTCTTCTATTCGACCGACTATGACGAGCTGATCGGCTGCTGCGACCGCGTGCTGGTGCTCTATGACGGCGCGGTCAAGCGCGAACTGGTCGGCGCCGAAATCACCGAGCGGGTGCTGATCGCCAGCGCGCTCAACATTCACGAAGAGATGCCAAAGCAAGGAGCGGACGCGTGAAGGATTGGCGCTACTGGCTTGCCGAACAGCGCGGAACGTTGCTGGCGTTCGGCATCTTCATTGTCATGTTCGTCATCTACACCTCGAACCATCCGGCGGGCTTCACCGCCAATGTCGTACAGACGGCCTCGAACAAGGGCGTGCTGCTCGCCTTCGTCGCGATGGCGCAGACGCTGGTGGTCATCACCGCCGGCATCGATCTCTCGGTCGGGATGATCTTCACGCTGACCAACTGCCTGGCGTCGTGGCTGGTCGTCGGCACCGGCATCGAGACCGCCTTCGGCGTCCTCGCCGTGCTCGGCACCGGGCTGCTGTGCGGGGCAATCAACGGTGCGATCGTTATCTATGGACGCCTGCAGCCGATCGTCGCCACCATCGCCACCGGCGCGGTCTATTTCGGCATCGCGCTGCTGCTTCGGCCGTTTCCCGGCGGCTCGGTCAATGAAGGGCTCGCCGATGCGCTGACCGGGCGCCTGTTTGGTTTTGTGCCAGCGAGTCTGGTGACGCTGCTGGCGGTCGTGCTCGTGGTCTGGGTGCCGTTCAGCCGGTCGGTGCTAGGCCGCGCCGCTTATGCAGCCGGCTCCTCGGAGATGGCGGCCTACATGTCCGGCGTGCCGATCCGGCGTGGAAAGTTCGCCGCCTATGCGCTTGCCGGTCTGCTTGCCGCGATCGGCGGGCTGTTCCTGACGTTCTTCACCTATACCGGTGATGCGGCCTATGCCAGCGGCAACGCCTATACGCTGTTTTCGATTGCCGCGGTCGTGCTTGGCGGCGTGTCGCTGTTCGGCGGCAAGGGCAGCGCCATCGGCGCGATCTTCGGCGCGCTTGCCTTCCGCACCATCGGCGACCTGCTGTTCGTCTTCGATTTCGATCCGCTCTGGCAGCCCCTGTTCCAGGGCGTCATTCTGCTGATCGCGGTCAGCCTCGGCGCCTTCGCCCTGTTTCGGGTCCGCAATCGGCTGGAGTGGTTCCTGTGAGCGAAACGACTGTGAGTGGTCTCGCCGGCCGCATGCCGAAATTCCTCCGCCGCGCCGACCCGGCGGTGCTGACGGCGTTCGCCTGTATCGTGCTGCTGCTGTTCCTCGGCAGCCTCTATTCGCGCAGCTTCCTGTCGCCTGAATACCTTTTGCAGCAGCTCAAGGTGGCGTCGTTTCTTGGCGTCATCGCGACCGGCATGATGCTGGTCATCCTGCTCGGCCAGATCGACCTGTCGGTGCCCTGGTCGGTGGCGGCCGGCGCGATGATGGCCTGTGCCGCGGCCGCATACGGCCCGGTCGGCGTGGCGCTTGCCATTCCGTTCGGCATCTTCTGCGGTGTTCTGATCGGCATCGTCAACGGCATCGGCGTCGCCTATCTGCGCATTCCCTCGATGATCATCACGCTTGCCACCAACGCCGTCGCGCAGGGGCTGATGGTGGTCTACACGGGCGGTTTCTCGCCGCAGGATTCGGCGACCGGTGCGATGCGCTATCTGGCGACCGGCTTTGCCGTTCCTGCCGTGCCCAACGCCGTCCTCATCTGGGCGCTGATCGGCGCCGCAATGGTGTTCGTGCTGACCCGCACCGGCTTCGGCCGCACCGTCTATGGCATCGGCAATCGCGAGCGCGCAGCCTATCTTTCCGGCATCGATACAAGGCGCGTGGTGATGATCGCCTTTGCGGTTTCGGGCGGGCTCTCCGCCTTCGGCGGCGTGCTGTTGGCCGGCTATGCCTCCAAGGCGGCACAGTCGATGGGCGACGCCTATCTGCTGCCGTCGATCGCCGCGGTGGTGCTCGGCGGCACGTCGATCCTCGGTGGGCGCGGCTCCTATCTCGGCACAGTCGCCGGGGTAATCCTGATCACGCTTCTGCAGTCCATTCTCTCTGTCATGCAGATGCCGGAGGCGGGACGGCAGATCATCTACGGCGTCGTCATCGTCGCCATGCTGCTGCTCTATGGCCGCGCGCCGGCAAGCCGCTGACCTGCATGACCGGTAAAGACGTGGCATATAAGCCGGCGAGCACTGTTCGAACGGTACCCGCCATCGTGGTGATGGGCGTTGCCGGCTGCGGCAAGTCGGTTGTCGGCGAAGCGCTTGCAGCGGCATTGGGCGCCGTCTTTATCGAAGGCGACAGGCTGCATCCGCCCGAAAACGTCGCGCGCATGGCGAGCGGCCAGCCGCTCACCGACGCGCTGCGCGAAGGCTGGCTCGACGCGATCGGCCAGCGGATGGCCGCGTCGGTCGCAAGCCGGCAAGGTGTGGTCGCCGCCTGCTCGGCGCTGAAGCGCAGCTACCGCGATCGCCTGCGCGGCTTTTGCCCGGATATCGTTTTCGTTTACCTGGAGATCGACCCGGCAACAGCAAAACAGCGCGTCGGCAATCGCAAGGGTCATTTCATGCCGGCAAGCCTGGTCGACAGCCAGTTCGCCACGCTCAAGGCGCCAGCGGCGGACGAGGCGGCAATGGCCCTGGATGGCACGCGTCCGGGCGCCGACACCGTCGCGACTGCCTTGAGCCTGCTCGCGCGCTAGATTTGCGACGTCAGTTCGACTGGGAAATCGTCATTGTCGGCGTCGCGCATGGCCGCGAGGCTGCGGTTGTCCAGCACCTCGGCGATCGCCTGCCGGACCTCCAGCATCATGTGCCGAACCTGGCAGGTCGCCTCGTCGCAATCCTCGCAGCGCTGGTATTGGGTGCGGCTGGCGCAAGGGATCGGCGCCAGCGGCCCGTCGAGGACACGCACGACATGGCCGATCTTGATCTCGGAAGCCGGCCGGGCAAGGCGGTAACCGCCTTCCTTGCCCTTGCGGCTCTGGACGAAGCCGGCGTTACGCAACTCGCCCAGGATGGCATCCAGGAATTTCTTGGGGATGTTATTGGCGACCGCAATGTCGTTGACGAATGCGAGCTGGCCGACCGGCAGGCCCGACAGATGCACGAGGGCCTTGAGGCCGTATTTGCCTTTTTTGGTAAGCATGCCCCGAGTCAACCCATGAAGCCCCAACCACCTGCGTCTGGCGGCTGTTTGTGTGCAAATCATGACGGTTTGATCACGCGAAGCCGTTCGCGAAAACAAGCCGTCCGTTCTCACGGTAGGCACAAACGCGTTGATTCTTTGTAACCTTTTGGACGGAATGCGCCTGGAAAGTGCCAGAATCACCTTTCGCAGCGCGAAAGCAAAGAAGCCGGCAAAGCCGGCTTCTGTCAACGTTGGAATTTCGCCTCAGCGGCTGCCATAAGTCTGGTCGAGCAGGCCGCCCGCTGCAAAGTGCTCGGCCTGGACCTTGGCCCAGCCGCCGAAGACCTCCTCCACCGTCAGCAGGCGGACATCGGGAAACTCAGCCTTATATTTGGCAGCGACCGCCGCGTCCCGGGCCCGCAGGCCGTTGCGGGCGGCGATGTCCTGGCCCTCCGGTGTATAGAGGAAGTCGAGATAGGTCTTGGCGAGATCGCGCGTGCCATGCTCGTCTGCAACCGTGTCGACGATCGCCACCGGAAATTCCGCCAACAGGCTGACCGAAGGCGTTACCTGCTCGAACTTGTCCTCGCCATACTCCTTGCGGACGCCGCGCGTTTCCGACTCGAAGGTGATGAGTACGTCGCCGATTTCGCGCTGCACGAAAGTGGTGGTCGCGGCGCGCCCGCCGCTGTCGAACACCGGCACGTTGTTGAAAAGCTTTGTCACGAACTCCTTCACCTTCGCATCGTCGCCCTTGAAGGCTTCCTTGGCGTAGGCGGTGGCCGCGAGATAGGTGTAGCGCGCATTGCCCGATGTTTTCGGATTAGGCAAGATCACCTGGACGTCGTCGCGCACGAGATCATTCCAATCCTTGATATGCTTTGGATTGCCGGCGCGCACCAGGAAGGAGGGCAGCGAATAGAAAGGCGAGGCGTTGTCCGGAAAGTCCTTCTGCCAGTCGGCGGAGATGAGGCCCTTCTTGACCAGGAAGTCGATGTCGATGACCTGGTTGAACGTGACCACGTCGGCGCCGAGGCCTTCGGCGATGGCGCGTGCTTGTGCCGAGGTTCCGGCATGCGACTGATCGATGGTGACGCCGGGGTGGCCGGCGACGAACGCCTTGTTGACCTGCGCAAACAGTTCGCGCCCGACATCATAGGAAGCATTGAGCAATTTGTCGGCCGACCAGGCTTGGGAGGATGCGAGGAAGAGGCCGGCCAACGTGGCGATGCCAAGCAAAAATCGCTTCATGAAAACAGGCTCCAATGCCATGAGCTTAATGCCGGACCATAGCGGCAAGGCATCGTGCGCGACGAGGCACGCAGAGCGGCCGCTCCACGTTGTCGATAGAAGAAATATTCCCGCTGTGGGCGATTTCTGGTTTTTTCTTTCAAGCAGAGTCTCAGGACAGCTTGGCAGCGGCGCCGATGCCGTCGGCGTGCACGATGGTTCCCGGCCGGCCAACGCGGTGCAAGGCGATTGCATCGCCGCCCCGTCTGGCATATACAAATAGTATATACAAGGGAGCTGTTGTCATGTCTCAACACCGCCATTCAACAACCCCGCCGAAGGAGGCGAAGCTGTTTCGTAACAATCGCAGCCAGGCGGTGCGCATTCCCGTCGAGTTCGAACTTCCCGGCGAAAAGGTCTTGATCAGCCGTGAAGGCGACCGCCTGATCATCGAGCCGGTCCGCAAACCTGGCCTCACCGCACTGCTCGCGCAATGGGCGAAAGAGCCGCCGCCCGGTGCCGAGGAAGACTTTCCCGAAGTCGAGGATATGCCTGTCAAATCCGAGGAATTTTTTTGATGCGGTTCATGCTGGACACGAACATTGTCAGCGACATGATCCGAAATCCGGCCGGGAAAGCCGCAAGCGCTGTCCTGCGCGTGGGAGACGCCGCCGTGTGTACCAGCATCGTGGTCGCGTCGGAACTGCGATATGGCTGCGTCAAGAAAAGATCAGCCAAGTTGCACAAGAAGGTCGAGGAATTGCTAACTGAGATTCCCGTCTTGCCGCTCGATGTGCCGGTGGATGCCGAGTACGGCGCGATTCGCGCAGAACTGGAAGGCAGGGGCCAGACCATCGCCCAAAATGACCTTTTTATTGCTGCCCACGCCCGTGCGCTTGGAACTACCCTGGTGACCGCCAACACCGGGGAGTTCAACCGGATCAAAGGCCTGAAGGTCGAGAACTGGCTGGTGTAGCGCCTGATAGAGGATCAAGCAGCCGGAAAAAGCTTCCAGCGCCGCGGCCTGAAAGCCACGCGACTTTTCTGCGCCGCCGGATGATCGACGGGCAATTCGATCTCGACCCGCTGACGTTCGCCGCCGATTTCGAGCTCGACCCGCCTGGTGCCGGCGACGCGGCGGCTGGCGGCGACCGTGCCGGCGATGCAGCCGTTGCATTCTTCCACCAGATCGACGTCGTGCGGGCGAAAGAACAGCGTCGCTTCGCCTTGCGGTGCGTGCGGCGCGGAAAGCCCGATCGGCCGGTCGGCGATCCAGACCTGGCCGTCCTCGACCTTGACCGGAAGCGAACTCGATTCGCCGATGAAGCCGTAGACGAAGGGAGAGTTCGGCGTGTCGTAGATCTCGTCGGCGGTGCCGACCTGCTCGATGCGGCCCTGGCTCATCACCACGACACGGTCGGCAAGCTCCAGTGCCTCTTCCTGGTCATGGGTGACGAAGACCGTGGTGTGACCGGTGGCGTCGTGGATGTCGCGCAGCCAGCGGCGCAGTTCGCGGCGCACCTGCGCATCGAGCGCGCCGAACGGCTCGTCGAGCAAAAGCACGGCCGGTTCGATCGCCATGGCGCGGGCCAGCGCCACGCGCTGGCGCTGGCCGCCCGAAAGCTGTGCCGGATAGCGTTTTTCCAGACCGGAAAGCTGAACGAGGTTGAGGAGTTCCGAGGCGCGGCGGCGGATTTCCTTCGCCGACGGGCGTGACGGCCCGTGCCGGACCTTGAGTCCGAAGCCGATATTGTCGGCAACCGTCATATGGCGAAACAGCGCGTAGTGCTGGAAGACGAAGCCGACATTGCGCTCTTGAATCGACTTTTGGGAGGCATCCTCTTCGCCGAAGAAGATCTTTCCGCGGGTCGGCCGCTCCAATCCGGCAATCAGCCTGAGCAGCGTCGTCTTGCCGGAACCGGAGGGTCCCAGCAGGGCGATCAGTTCTCCCGACTTGATGTCGAGCGAAACGTCGTGGAGGGCCGGAAACCGCTCAAACTCCTTGCGCACGTTGGCAACGCGAACTTCCATGCAAATCCCTTTTGTAGTTGATGCATGCCGTTATCCCAAAACCGGTTCCCACTTTTGGGCGACATCAAATCTTTGTTTTATGCATGTCGTTGTCCAAAAACCGCTACACACTTTTGGGCGACATGCATTTGTCAGTGTCCGCGCGTCGCGGCGATCTCGGCGCCGTAGCGCATCTCGAGAAGTGTTTTCAAGACCAGCGTGACGAGCGCCAGGCCGGCAAGCAGCGAAGCGACGGCAAAGGCGGCGGCGGCATTGTACTCGTTATAAAGGATTTCGACATGCAGCGGCATGGTGTTGGTCAGCCCGCGTATGTGGCCCGACACGACCGAGACGGCGCCGAACTCACCCATCGCGCGGGCATTGCACAACAGCACGCCGTAGAGCAATCCCCATTTGACGTTGGGCAACGTCACGTACCAGAACGCCTGCCAGCCATTGGCTCCAAGCGACAGGGCAGCCTCCTCGTCGCCATTGCCCTGTTCCTGCATCAGCGGGATCAATTCGCGGGCGACGAAGGGGAAGGTGACGAAGACGGTGGCCAGCACGATGCCCGGCACGGCAAACAGAATGACGATGCCATGTGCTTTCAGCCAGGCGCCGAGCAGGCCTTGCGCGCCGAACAAGAGCACGTAGACAAGCCCCGAAATGACCGGCGAGACGGAAAAGGGCAGGTCGATGAGTGTGGTCAGGAACGCCTTGCCCTTGAACTCGAACTTGGCGATCGCCCAGGCGGCGGAAATGCCGAAGACGATGTTGAGCGGCACCGAGATCGCCGCGACCAGAAGCGTCAGGCGGATCGCCGAGCGCGTATCCGGTTCGCCTAGCGCCTGTGTGTAGGCCTCGATTCCCTTGGCGAAAGCTTCCTTGAAGACGATGATCAGCGGCAAGAGCAGGAAGATGGCGAGGAACGCAAACGTTACCGCCATCAGCACGGCTTGCGCAGGACGGCTTTCGGTTACCGCCGCCGAGCGGCTTTCGTGGTGCGGCGCGTAGGATTTGATCTCCGGGTCAGCCATAGCGCTTGCGGCTCCAGGTCTGCACCAGGTTGATGACCAGCAGCATCACGAAGGACAGTGCCAGCATGATCGCCGCGATCGCGGTCGCCGCGGCATAATTATATTCCTCGAGCCGGATGACGATCAGAAGCGGTGCGATCTCGGATTTGTAGGGCAGGTTGCCGGCGATGAAGATAACCGAGCCGTACTCGCCGACGCCGCGCGCGAAGGCCAGCGCGAAACCGGTGACGATGGCCGGTGCCAGTCCGGGAAGCAGAACACGGCTGATGATCTGGAAGCGATTGGCGCCGAGCGTGGCGGCCACTTCCTCTACCTCTTTGTCGATTTCCTCCATGATCGGCTGCACAGTGCGCACGACGAAGGGCAGCCCGATAAAGATCAGCGCGATGACGATGCCGAGCGGCGTATACGCGACCTTGATGCCGAGCGGCGTCAGCAGGCTTCCGATCCAGCCATTCGGTGCGTAAAGCGTGGTCAAAGCGATGCCGGCAACCGCCGTCGGCAGCGCGAAGGGCAGGTCGACCATGGCATCGGCGATGCGGCGGCCTGGAAAGCTGTAGCGCACCAGCACCCACGCGACGATCGTGCCGAAGACGACGTTGACCGCAGCGGCAATGAAGGCGGTGCCGAAGCTGATTTCAAGCGCGTTGATGGTGCGGCGGTCGGTGACGATCGCCCAGAAGTCGGTCCAGCCGAGCGCCGCCGAGCGCCAGACCAGCCCGGACAGGGGAATGAGGATGATGAGGGTGAGGTAGGCAAGCGAGAAGCCGAGCGTCAATCCGAAACCCGGAATGACGCTCGGCTGCCTGAATCGCCACCCCGCCTTGGCGGGTGCTGTGGTCATGTCGTCCTGATCTAAATGCTACTGGGCCGGCTTGTAGATCTGGTCGAATATACCACCATCGCCGAAATGATAAGGCTGTGCTTTCTTCCAGCCGCCAAAAAGCGGGTCGTCGATGGTGACCAGCTTGATCTCGGGCAGCTTGGCCAAGTCCTCCGCCGGCACCAGTTCGGGCTTCGAAGGGCGATAATGGTTTTTGGCGATGAGCGTCTGGCCTTCCTTGGAATAGAGGTAGCTCAGATAGGCTTCGGCAACTTTGCGCGTGCCTTTGGCGTCGACATTGGCGTCGACCACGGCGACCGGCGGCTCTGCCAGGATCGAGGTCGGCGGGTAGACGATATCGAAATTGTCGGCGCCGAACTCGTCGAGCGCCAGATAGGCCTCGTTTTCCCAGGCGAGCAGCACGTCGCCCAGTCCTTTTTGCGCGAAGGTCACGGTGGCGCCGCGCGCACCGGTGTCGAGAACCGGGACATGCGCATAGAGATTGCCGACGAATTCCTTGGTCTTGGCCTCGTCGCCGCCATCCTTGGCGCTGGCATAGGCCCAGGCGGCAAGATAGTTCCAGCGCGCGCCGCCGGAGGT
Organism: Mesorhizobium sp. M0437; assembly: GCF_040321335.1. Taxonomy (NCBI): domain Bacteria; kingdom Pseudomonadati; phylum Pseudomonadota; class Alphaproteobacteria; order Hyphomicrobiales; family Phyllobacteriaceae; genus Mesorhizobium; species Mesorhizobium sp. M0437. Next base: position 37,347 of record NZ_JAMYRK010000026.1, on the reverse strand, counting down.
CTTCGGATTGGGCGTGATCACCTGGACATCGTCCTTGACCAGATCGCCCCAATCATGAATGCCCTTGGGGTTTCCCTTGCGGACGAGGAAGATGATCGTCGAGGTGTAGGGCGCCGAATTGTTTTCGAATTTCGTCCGCCAGTCGGGATTGATCTTCTTCGTTTTCGAGACAATGGCGTTGATGTCGCCTTCGAGCGCCAGCGTCACCACGTCGGCGTCGAGCCCGTCGATCACGGCGCGCGCCTGGGCGCCGGATCCGCCATGCGACTGCTGGACGGTGACGGTCTCGCCTGTCTCGGCCTTCCAGTGGGCGACAAAGGCCTCATCGAATTGCTTGTAGAGCTCACGCGTCGGGTCATAGGACACGTTGAGAATGGTGGTGTCGGCAAACGCGAAACCGAGCGTGCCGAACTGGACAGATGTGGCGACCAGTGCGCCGAGCAGTTTCCTGAAATGAGGTTTGGTCATTTCCGCCTCCGTTGAACTCGCGCCAATCTACCGAATTGATAGAATTTAGATGCATTCAATGTTGCCTTTTTTGGCCTATTGAAGCAATTTTTCGCCCAGTTTCGGCGATGCGAGAAACTATTTTCCCCGCATGGACCATGATTGCGATCCCGACGCGATTATCTAGAGACGGCTAGCTCTTCGGCAATGGCTGCGTCGCGCCCGAAGGTTGCGGCCGGCTATTCGGCGGTAACGGGAAAGTTGAAGCGCTCTTTTGGAAACGGCTCGTTCTCCAGCGTGAAGTGCCACCATTCGCGGGCGTAATTCTTGAAGCCGCGGGCACGCATCGCCTCGACAAGTCTTTTGCGGTTAGCCGCCGCTTCACTGGCTATCGGTCGGTGAGCCGTTTCGCTCGCTGGATCGAAACAGTCGAAACCCGTGCCAAAATCGAGTGTGTCGGCATCGGTCGCGCCGCAGGCCGGTTTCGGAGCGCTCTTGCGGTCGGCTCGCGCGATCGCGACATCGACCGTCGATCCGCGCGAATGGGTGGACAGTTCGCCGATATAGCCCTTGGCGATGAGATCCTTGCGCTTGACCTTTGGGTACCATTGCGGGTCCGGTGGTCCACTCTTTTTTGTCCAGTCACGCATGTCGGAGACAGCCCGCGCAGGGCGATAGCAGTCGAACACGACCAGCGTCAGTCCTTCGGCGGCAATCGCTTTCTGCACTGCCGAAAGCGCTTGCGCCGCTTGCCTGGTGAGGACGCACACCGGCGCATCGTAGCCGCTTACCTTGCGATGCAGGAAATTTTCGAGGCCGGCATAGCGGATATCCTGCCGGATTTTGGGATCGATGTCGGCTAGCCGAACAAAGCTGGCGGGGAGGGTGTCAGCAAAGGCCGAGGAAATACCGGCGGCCGAAAGCAAGACGTAAAACCCAATCCCCTGAATCACCTGCCGGAAATTATTCAAGGGAAACTTCACTCGACGAAAACCTTCACACTGGCCGCGCGTCCCGCCGCGTCGATCACGGTCAGGGTCGAATAGCCGGCGCCGTCCGGCTGCCAGGTCGCGGTGCGCCGCCGGTCGAGGCCGACCAGCGGCTTGCCGTTGGCCAGCCAGCGGAATGGTGCGCGGCCGCCTTGCAGCTTGAGCACCAGCGGCGAGGCGTCGGCCGAGGAAGTGCCGAGATCGACGCGAGCGCCGTCGGGCGGAAAGATGATGGTTGGCGCAGGTTCGCTCGGCGTCGCCTGCACCAGCCCATCGGTGCCGGCGCCGAAGCGCGTCAGCGTCACCGGCAGTTCCTCGCGTTTCGGACGCCGGACGCCGGACGGCTGGCTCGGCAGTGGTACGGCGGCCAGGCCGGAACGGACAAAGCCTTCGAACAGGATGGGCGCAGCCGAGACATAGCCGGACAGGCCGGGCACCGCACCGGCGTCGGGGCGGCCGACCCAGACGCCGAGCACGTAGCGGCCGTCGAAGCCGACCGACCAGGCGTCGCGATAGCCGTAGGAGGTGCCGGTCTTGTAGGCGATGCCGCGTTGGGCGGCACCCTGGGGAGGCTTGACGCCTGACAGGATGTCGGTGATCTGCCAGGTCGCCTGCCCGTCGAGGATGGTGGTGGTCGAGCGTTCGGCATTCGCCGGCTCGGTGCCGTCATGCAGCGTGTGTGCCTTGCCGCCATTGGCAAGGCCGGCATAGAGTTGGACCAGGTCGCGCAGGGTCACCCCGACGCCGCCGAGGCCGATCGCCAGGCCGGGCGCTTCGTTGACGGGCAGGATAGGGGTCACATCGGCCTGGCGAAAGCGTGCCATCAGCCGGGCCGGGCCGACCGCGTCGAGCACGCGGATCGCCGGCACGTTGAGCGACAATTGCAGCGCCTGCCTGATGCTGACATCGCCCTGATAGCCCATGTCGAAGTTCTTCGGCCGATACCCGGAGAAATCGGCTGGGCTGTCCTCGATCAGCATCTCCTGCGCCACCAGGCCTTGTTCGAAGGCGAGGCCGTAGATGAACGGCTTCAGCGTCGAGCCAGGCGAGCGAACGACCTTGGTCATGTCGATCCAGCCCGAACGGCTGGCATCGAAGAAATCGGCAGAGCCGACCTCACCAAGAATATCGCCGGTACGGGCATCGGCCAGTACCATGGCCACCGAGAGGCGAGGGCCGAGCCTGGCGGCCGCATCCTTGGCCACCTGCTCCAGCCCTTCCTGGACACTCTTGCGGATCGTCAGTTGCAGCTTCTGGCCGGGAATGGCCTTGGACAGCATCGTATAGGCCGCATGGGCAGCGAGCGCCGGCAAGGTCCGCCGCAGCCCCGACACATCGTCGAGCGCGGCACGCGCGGCCTCACGTTCGCCGAGCAGGCCTGCCGAGACCATGCGGGTCAGCACGCGGTCGCGGGCGGCATGGGCGACGTCGAGGTTGCGGTCAGGGCGCCGCTTTTCCGGCAATTGCGGCAAAGCGACGAGCAGGGCCGCCTCCGAGACCGTCAGCCGTTTCGGCTCCTTGCCGAAATAGGCAAGCGAAGCGGCGCGCACACCTTCGAGATTGCCGCCATAGGGCGCCAGCGTCAGATAGCGTTCGAGGATCTCGCGCTTGGAAAGCCGCCGTTCGATCTGGAGGGCGCGCAGCATCTGCTTGATCTTCGAGCCGAGGCTGCGGCTGTCGCGCGGTTCGATCAGCCGGGCGAGTTGCATCGGCAGCGTCGAACCACCGGAGACGATATGGCCGCTGGTCGCGAACTGGCCGGCGGCACGCGCCAGTGCCAGCACGTCGACGCCTTGATGATCCCAGAAACGCTTGTCCTCATAGGTGACCAGCATGTCGACGAACTGCTTGTCGACCTGGTCCAGGCTGGTAGCGAGCCGCCAGTAGCCATCCGGCGTAGCGAAGGCGCGCAGCAGCTGGCCGTCTCGGTCCTGCACCTCGGTCGAGACCGTCAAAGCAGCCGGCAGCGGCGGCGGAAATGCGCGGTCGAGCTGCCAGAGGGCGACGGCGGTGATTGCCGCGAGACCGGCCAAGGAAATGCCCGTGATGGCCGCTCGGCGCAGGAATTTTCTGGAGAGCATGGCGCCGCCCCTCATCCGCCTGCCGGCACCTTCTCCCCGTTTAGTGACGGGGAGAAGGGGGCTGTCGCGACCCTTGGCGCCTTTTCTGCGACGTTAAAGTTCGGCGAAAACTTCGGCGCATGGCTCTTTCTCCCCGTCTCTATACGGGGAGAAATGCCCGGCAGGGCAATGAGGGGCAGCGCCACCGCCATATTCCTATCCTTACGGCGCCTTGACCTCCATCATGCCGGTGGCGGTGCGGGCCGAATATTGCGGCCGGTACATGTCCTCGATCGTTGCCGCCGGGTGGGCATAGGTGCCCGGCGTCACCGCGCGCACGACGTAGGCGAGCGTGATGTTGCGGTCGCCGTCGCCGTCGTTGGGATTGAAAGCCGCGACGAAACGGTCGTCGCGGAATTCGAGATGAGCGGCATCGGTCTGCGCCAGCCAGGAGAAGTTCGTCAATTGGGCGCTGGAGACCAGGCCCGGATTGTCGATCTCGAAGCCGGCCGGCAACAGGTCGGTGATCAGCAGTCGCGAAGGCCAGGTGTTCTGCTCGTAAACCTTGAGCACGACGACATAGCGTTCGTTCTGCTTGACCTCCGTCACGTTGGCCTCTGTGCCGTCTAGCTTGTAGTAGGTACGGCTGATGGTAAAGCCGTTGCCGCCGGCCGGCAGAGGCTGGATCGGCGAGGCCACGGTGGTGACGACCGCCTGCAGCGGATTTCTGCCGGTGTTGACGATGGTCAGCGGACTGTCGGCCAGGTCGCCACCAGCGATCTGGTCCGAATAGCCGCCGGCATGCGGTGCGCCGTTGACGGTCAGCGCGATCGAATCATTGCCGGCCTTCAGCGCGCGGGCCGCCAGCAGCATCCAGGACTCGTCCTGTGTGCTGGTCCACCTGGCGTCGGCGCGTTCCCTGGTCACTAGTTGGATCAGCGCCGGCACGATGGTCGGCACCGGCTTGCTTTCCGCGGCAAGCGCCAGGATCGCCGCGCCGTCGCGCAGCGGCGAGCCATAGTCGGACCGGTAATAGTCATATTCGGGCGTCGACTTGGCCAGTTGCAGCGCGGCCTGGAAGGTTGCCTCCGAGCGCTGGGTGTCACCGTAGAGCGCGAGAGACGCCGCCAACTGGGCGACGGCCATCGGGCTGGTAAAGGCTTCGAGCTGGGTGTCGGCATAATAACGCAGATCGCCGACCGAGGCCTTCTTGTTGCGGGCAAGCACATAGAGCGCATAGGCGATCTCGCTGCCGCGATCCTGGACGTCCTGATCGTAGCCGATCGCGTTCTGCAGATTGCTCAGCGCCTGGTTCATCGCCAAAGCCGGCACGTCGTATTTCTGCTCGCGCGCCCGGGTCAGGAAATCGGTGACATAGGCGTCGAGCCACAGATCGCCGGAACCCGGACCCCACAGGCCGAAGCTGCCGGCCGATGCCTGGTAGCTCAGCACCTTGTAGATAGCGTCCTGGACGCGGCCATGCAGATCGGGGTCGCTGGCCATGCCGATGCCGGAAGCCATCTCGTTGACGTAGAGAAGCGGCATGGCGCGGCTGGTGGTCTGTTCGGCGCAACCATAGGGATAGCGGTCGAGCGTCATCAGCAGCGACGGTACATCGAAGGCAGCCGCCTGCGAAACGCCGACGCTGATCGAAGCGCCATCGAGCAGGCTTGCCGCCAGCAGTTCCTTGTCGACGCGCAGCGCGCCGCCATTGCCCTTGAGGTCGACGACCATGCGGGTGGTCACCGGCAGTTGCGCTGGGCGCACCGGCACATAGAGCGTCTGCTCGACAGCGGTGCCGTCGGCATGCGCAAGCTTGATGGTGATCGAGGCGTTGCCCGCGGTCCGCGCAATCAACGGCACGGTCAGCGTCTGCCGCTTGCCTTTGGCCAGCGTCAGCTTTTCAGGCAAGGCGGCACTGCCGGTAGACAGGTCGCCCGTCGTGTCGATGGTCAGCTTGTAGTCGCCAGCAGGGCCGTCGGTGTCGGCGACATCGAGCCGCATGACGGCGGAATCGCCGGGCGCCAGGAATCGCGGCAGGCCGGCGGTGATCACCACCGGATCGCGAACGATGACGTCGGACTGGGCATGGCCGACTGCTTCCTTTGTCCAGGCGACGGCCATGACGCGCACGGTGCCGTTGAACTGCGGTATGTCGAAGTCGATCCGCGCCTTGCCGTCGGAGTCGAGCTGGACCGGGCCGGAGAAGAAGGCGACCAGCTTTTCGGTCGGCGGACTGCCTTGCGATTGCATGTTGGCGCCGTCGCCGCCGGTGCGCAGCTTACCGGTTGTGCCCAGCGAGCCGTCGATCAGCCGGCCATAGATGTCGCGAACCTCGAGACCGAGCATGCGCTGGCCAAAGAACCAGTTCTCCGGATCCGGTACCTTGTAGTTGGTCAGGTTGAGGATGCCGACGTCGACGGCCGCGACCATGACATAGGCGTTGGTGCCGGGCTGCACGCCGGCTACGGCCACCGGGATCGACAGCTGCTGGCGCGGCATGGTCTTGTCCGGCGGCGCCAAGCTGACGGCAAGCTTCCGCGAGCCGGGATCGAGCTTCAGCCATTTGACGCCGATGGCGCGCGCCGGCATACGCGTCTCTTGCGCATCGCCCGGCCTGAACAGCGTTGCCGTGACGTAGGCGCCGGCACCCCAGTCGTCGCCGACCGGGATGTCGACGGTGCTGCCGCCGGCCGGCACGCTGGCGGTGACGGTCTTCAGGAGCTTGTCGGCGCCGATGGTGACGAGCAGCTCGCCGGCAAAGTGCGGTGACACTTTGAGCTTGGCCACTTCACCCGCCGCATAGGTATCCTTGTCGAGGGCGATCTCTAGGCCGTCGGGCGTTTCGGTGGTGGTGGAACTGACATACCAGCCGGCGTCGAACTCGTAGCTGGTGGCCGGGCCTTCCGGATCCGCTGTCTCGATCTCGAGCCGGTAGCGGCCCCAGTCGACCGGCAGCGACACCGTCGCCTCGCCATCGGCGCTCAGGTCGACCTGGCCGTTGGCCACCGCCTTGGTGAAGGTGACCGGCTCATAGTTCCAGGAGTTGCTCGAGCGGTACCACTGGTAGCTGCGCTCGACCTTGACCAGCGACCACTGCGCGCCCTTCAGCGCCTCACGCTTGCCGTCTGGGTCGACAGCGATCAGGCTGAACTTGGCCGTGCCGCCTTGCGGCACCTCGTCGTCGTCGAAATCCGGGCGGATGCCGATCATGTGGCCCTGCGGGCGGATGCCGATATTCAGCGAGCGCTCGACGGCACGGCCGCCGGTTTCACGCATCCTGACAGTGACCTTTGCATCGACCAGCTTGGTGGTGGATGGCAATTGATCGACGGAGACCGGGAAAGTCGCCTTGCCGTCCTCGCCGACCACCGGCAGGCCGGTGAAGGGCGTCACCGTCGGTTCAGCCGACTGTTCGTCGGCCAGACCGAAAGAATAGCCTTTGAAGCGGTCCCAATCGCGGGCGGTCGACAGCGTCAATTCGCCTTCGAGCGCGAGGCCCGCGGCCGGCGCGCCGTAGAGAAAGCGGCCGTCGACGGTAATGTTGGCGGTCTCGCCCTGGGCGATCTCCTGCTTGTCGGAGGACAGGTCGAACTCGATGCGGTCCGGCACGAAGTCCTCGACCAGGAACATCTGGCTGGCGACCGCCGCCTGCTTGGGATCGGTATGGATCGCCACCGTCCAGGTGCCGCGCATGGCGTTGGGTTCCAGCGGCAGGTCGACAGCGTGACCGCCGGCCGATGCGCCGTCGCTGACGATGCGGCGGTCCTCGACGCCGTCGGGCCGCGAGAAGATGAAGGTCAGCGGCAGGTTCTCGACCGCCTTGGCGGCACTGTCGCGGGCAAGGGCCGCGACATGGACATCTTCGCCGGCGCGGTAGATGCCGCGCTCGGTCCAGGCATAGACGTCGAGCGCGCCAGGTGCCGGCCGTCCGGCGACGCCACGGTCGGACAGGTCGAAGCCGGCGCGGCCCATATCGAGGAAGACGAAATCGTCGTCGCCCTGTTTGGCCATCAGCACGGCCGGGGCCATGCCGCTGTCGCCGCGCGTCAGGCCGGGATTGAACACCGCCCGCCCTTCCGCGTCGGTGGTCGCGGTGCCGAGGATTTCATTGTTCCTGGCCAGCAGCGTCAGCTCGGCGCCGGCGATCGGCTTGGCGGTTGCGAGCGAACGGGCAAAGACGTTCAGCCCATCCTGTCCGGTATAGGTCGACAGGCCTATATCGGAGACGACGAACCATTGCGTGGCGTGCGAATCATAGTCGTCGCTGCGATCGTCGACGGCTTGTGCGGTCAGCACATAGACGCCGGGCTTGCGCTTCGGCAAAGCCTCGTCGATTGGGAAGGAGGTGGTGACTTCCTTGTTGAGGTCGTTGGCGATGTCGAGCTGGCCTTGCCAGACCGGCTCGCCCATCTGTTCGGAGATGTTCGAAATGTCGTAGCCGTCAAGCTGGCGCAGGAACTGATATCCCGACAGAAGCTGGGCCAGCGAGCGGTCGCCGATGCGGAAGAGCTTCATTTGGGCGGCATTCATGTTGACGGTGACGACCGGTATACCTCGGCGTGCGCCGGCGGGCAGCACGAAGCTATCGCCGGTGAAGCGGGCCGAAGGCGCGCGGTCCTGCACGTAGATCGACAGAACCACCGGTGCCGCGGTGACCTCGCCAATGGCGGCCGGCAAGCCGGCGCGGAAGGTCACGTCATAATGTTGGCCGTGCTCGAGTCCTTCGACGCAGATCTGCTTGTCCTTGGCTTCGACGCCCTTGGGAGCGGCGTTGTCGACAGTAACGAACTGCGAGTAGTCGACGCCGGTCTTGACCAGTTCCTCGGAGAACTGCGCGCAGATGCGTGGCGCGCTGGTGTCGGCATCGACGGTATGATCGATGACGCGGAAGCCCTTGCGGGCCTTGAGATCCTGATAGGCGGCCCTGACTGCCGGCGAATTGACGAGAGCGAGGCTCGCCTCGTAGGCCTGCAGAGCCGGCCTGTAGAGATCGCGGCGATCAAGGCCGTCCCCGAGCAGCGCCAGCACGTCGGCGCGCGTCTTGGTGGTGCGCAGCAATTTGTAGGCGTTGAAGGCGGCGGAAGTGGCGTTCGCCGGCAGGGTCGACGGCTCCGAGCTGTTGGCGGTCGGATGGACGGCAAGCGTTTCGCGCGCCAGCTCGAGCCAGAGCTGGCCATCATCCGGCAGCACCGAAACCGCCGCTTCGTATTTGTGCATGGCCGAGCGATGGTCGCCCGTCAGCGCCGACCGTTCGGCGGCGGCCCTCAGCGCCGTCAGCCCCTCGGTCGGCTTGGTGTAGGTCGGGCCAGTGAGGTTGTTGCGGTATTGCTGGGCCTGGTCGGCCATCCAGTTGGGGAAGAAGGCGAGTTCGGGTGGCGCGCCGATGTCGGGATCGCCATCGATGTTGACAACCTTGCCGGCGACGGCGCCACCGAAGGGTTTCAACGAATTGTAATCGGATTTAAGGAAGCACCATTTGGCCTTGAGGTTGTAGGTGAAGGCGCGGCAGGCCGGGTCGCCGAGGCAGGTGGTCTTGCACTGGTCGAGGCTGACATTCTGGTCGGATCTGAGATCGAAACCGAAATAGTCGGAATTGTGCGATGTCACCACGCGCCGGGCTTCGGCCGCTTGCGCGACACCGCTCCAGGCAAAAAAGAGAAGGAAAAGAATCGATAGACCACGAGCCGCGCGCATTGCCATAAACCCCTCCAGACAAGTGCTTACGTCCAGAAATCTTCAAGCTTCAGTCGCGCTTGTCAACATCGGGACGCGGCAGGATCCGCCTGCCAACGGTTTGCTTTCCGGCCGGTGACCGGTAGTAGCTCCATAGGACAGGGGATCACGCTTTCTTGCGGCGACGCAGAAGGTGTGAGTTCCAAGCCCTGTCTATTTCAGCAATTGGATTGTGGCCCCTTTACGAGTGCTTCAGAACTTCATTCCAATTTTAGGTTTGCGAGCTAGGCTAGGAGCGTAATGCCGGCGTATGAAAGGCAGATGTCGGGAGGAACCGCGCCACGGCGCGCGCTTTCGCGCGCCCTGCTTTTCGCATTGTTGTGCTCTACGGCACTTGTTGCCGAAACCGGAAGTGCGGCAGCCTTCGAGATTTTCGGCATCAAGCTGTGGGGATCCAAAGACGAAGATGCCGATATCGTCGACCCGCTGCGCTATGCGGTGACGATCGAGGCGCCGGACGCCGACAAGGATCTCGCCGAGAAGCTCGAAAACGCCTCGGCGCTGAAGGCCGACGAGGAACACCCGGTATCCGGTTCTCTCGGCCTGCTGGCCAAGGCGCGCAGTGACCGTGAGCAACTTGTTGCCGCACTCTACACTGACGCCCGCTACGAGGGTGTCGTCACCATCACTATTCAGGGCAAGCCGCTCGACGATCTGCCGCCCGATGCCGAGTTTTCGGGTCCGCAGCCGATACCGGTGGTGATACGCATAGCAGCCGGGCCGAAATTCACGCTTGGCAACATCAGACTGGAAGGCGATGCGGCGGGGCTGGCAAGTGCCGATTTCGGTCTGATCGCCGGCGGTGACGCCAGTTCGGGCGCCGTGCTCAAGGCCGAGGCGGCGATCGTGCGGGCACTCAAGCAAGAAGGCAGGCCGCTGGCCAAGGTGACGGGCCGCGAGATCGTCGCCGAGCACGCCGGTTCGACGCTCGACGTGACGCTTGCCGTCGCGGCCGGCCCGGTCGCCAGCTATGGCGACACCACTGTCGAGGGCACGGAAAAGGTCGACCGCGACTTCACCGAATATATGACCGGCCTTAAGCGCGGGCGCCAATATTCGCCCGATGAGATCGACGATGCGCGCGACCGGCTGCTCGGGCTCGAGGTCTTCAACAGCGTGACGGTGAAGGAAGCCGACGCACTGGACGCCGAGGGCAACATCCCGATCGGTGTCCAGGTAAGCGAACGCAAGCCGCGCTATTTCGGCATTGGCGGCAGCTTCTCAAACACCGAAGGGCTGGGCCTCGAAGGCTATTGGGGGCATCGCAATCTGTTTGGCCGCGCCGAAAAGCTGCGCATCGACGGCAAGATCAGCGGCATCGGCAGCAACGACTTGACCCAGCTCAATTACAATGCCGGCGTCATGTTCGAAAAGCCGGGCGTGGTCGGGCCGGCGTCGAAATTCATTGCCAGCGTCAATACCGTGCTGGAACACCCCGACGCCTACGACCATTTCTCGGTCAAGGGCAGCACCGGCCTGTCCTACGAACTCGACAAGAAGCAGACGGTTTCCGCGCAGGTCGCGCTGGATTATTCGAGGATCCACGACGCTTTCGGCAAGCACACCTATCTGATCGCCAGCATTCCACTGCAATATGTCTACGACAATCGCGACAGCAAGCTCAATCCGACCCGGGGCTTCAGGGTGCTGGCCTATGGCGAGCCGAGCTACGACATTTTGAGCGGGGCTGCGTTTGTCAAGCTGAAGGGCGAGGGGTCGGCCTACCAGTCACTCGATTCGGCCTCGAAATTCGTTTTCGCCGAACGTGTCGCCATCGGCTCCATCATCGGCGCCAGTCTTCAAGATGTTCCGGCAGATCGACGCTTCTACTCAGGCGGCGGCGGTTCGGTGCGCGGCTATGCCTATCAAGGCATCGGCCCGAAGGACAGCAATGGAGAACCGATCGGCGGGCTTTCCTTCTTCGAGACCTCGGTCGAGATGCGCATCGCCGTCACCGACAAGATCGGCGTCGTGCCGTTCGTCGATGCCGGCACGGTGTCGACCAGGCAGGTCCCCGATTTTTCGGACATGAAGGTCGGCGCGGGTGTAGGCTTGCGCTATCTGACGGCGTTCGGGCCGCTGCGCGTCGACGCGGCGGTGCCTCTCAACCGCGGTCCTGACGATCCTCATTTCGGCATTTATGCCGGCATCGGCCAGGCATTCTGATGGCAATATTCAGGCGCATCCTCCGTATTCTTTTCTACACGCTGCTCATCGTCGTGGCAGCGGCGGTGGGGGCGGTCGTCGTGCTGACCAAAACCGAGCGCGGCCGCGAAAACCTTGCCGGCATCATCTCGACCATGGCCTCGACCGGCGACCGCAAGGTGACTGTCGTCGGCATCGACGGCATCTGGTCGGGCGCGCTGAGGGTCGATCATGTCGTTCTGGAGGATCGCGAAGGCGCCTGGATGGTGGCGCGCAACGTGGCCGTCGATTGGTCGCCGCTGGCACTCCTGTCGAAGAGCTTCAGCGCCGATCGCATTGGGGCCGAGCGTATCGAGTTGGCAAGGCTGCCGGTGGCCAATACACAGCCGAGCCAAAGCGGAGCGACGACGCTGCCGGTTTCCATCGACGTCAGGCAACTCGACCTTCCCGAAATCGCGCTCGGGCAGGCTCTGGCCGGCAGCGGTGTGGCCGAACTTGCAGCCAAGGGAGCGCTCAAGGCGGACGCCTCTCCATTGGCGATCGAGACCAACCTCAACATCGTTCGCCACGACGGCAAGCAAGGCACGGTCGACGCCAAAGCCCATTTCGCGCCGGCCGACAACAAGCTCGACCTCGACCTTAAGGCATCCGAGCCGGCCGGCGGCATCATCGCCAACCTGCTCAACCTGCCGGGCGCGCCGCCGGTCAACATTGTCGTTTCCGGCACCGGACCGCTCGCCAACTGGAATGGCATCGGGACCTTCGTTGTCGACGGCCGGATCGTCACCCAGCTTACCGGTCGCCATCAGCTCACCGACAAGGGTCATTATGTCGAGGCCAACGGCGATGGCGAATTCGAGCGCTTCCTGCCCGAAACCCTGAAACCGCTGTTTGCCGGCAAGACCACCTTCGACCTCGCCGGCACGGCGACCGCGGCCGGCGGCGTCGATGTCGAGCGCGCCAATATCGACAGCGGCGCCTTGCACGCGACCGCTGCCGGCATTGTCGATCCGAACGGCGCCAGCGACCTTTCGGTGAAGCTCGCCGCAAAGGGGCCGCCGATCGTGCTCAGCCTCGGCAGCGAGGCGCAACCGATAACCGTGGCAATCAAGGATGCCACGGCCCGCGCTTTCGGCGATGGCAAGGCGCCGATGATGGATATCGGCGCGTCGCTGGTCTCGGTGGTGGCGGGCGGCACGCGGGTGGACGACCTGATCGGGCAAGTGCATTCCGATGGTTTCGACATCCAGAACCGTAGCGGGGCGGTCACCATCAAGCTGACGGCGGCCGGCCTGAACACCGACGTCGCGACTTTGGCGCCGCTGATAACGGGCAGGGTCAGCGCCGGTCTCGCCGGCTCCGTCAGCAAAGAACAGATTGTCGTCGACGAAGGCACGCTACGCAGCGACGCGCTCAATGCGTCCGTAACAGCCACAGTGGCGCTTGCCGATCTGTCGATGACGCTCAAGATGAATGCCGACGCGGCTTCGACGGCGCTGCCGCCGCAAATCAGCTCGGTTCTCGGCGAGCGCGTGCAGTTTTCCGCAACCGCGACACGCGACCCGGACGGTGCGTTCGCCGCCAACGCATTGCAACTCACCTCCGGCACACTTAGCGCCAGCGGCACCGCTAGTGCGCAAGGCACCGATATCCGGGCCGATATCAAGGGTACGCTGGGCGACGTGTCGGTGCTGTCGCCGCTGGTCGGCGCCAACGTCGGCGGCGCCGTCGGTTTCGGGCTTACCGCAAGCGGCGCGCGCAGCGCACCGGATTTCTCGATTTCGGCCAACAGCGACAGCCTGACGGCGTCCGGCCATGCGGTGAAGCAGATCAAGCTGAGCGCGAGCGGCAAGGCCGATATCGCCAGTCCCGCCGCCGATGTCTCGCTGACCGGCTCGGTCGACGACCAGCCGCTCGACCTCAAGGCATCGCTGGTCACAACCGACGGCAAGCGCTCCATCAATGGACTTGCCGTCTCGTTAGCCGACAACAAGGTCTCCGGCGACCTCGGGCTCGACGACAACCTGCTGCCGCTCGGCACGTTGACCCTCGATGCCGCCGATATTGCTCCGCTGGCCGCACTCGCAGGCCAGTCGGTAGCCGGCGACGTGCGCGGCACCATCCGCTTTGCGAACGACAACGGAGCGCCGACGGTCGCGATCGATGCGACGAGCGCCGTGATTTCGCGCGGCGAACTGGCGGCGAAGACAATCGCCGTCAACGCGCTGGTCGCCAATTATCTCAAAGCACCGGCAATCGCCGGCAAGATCAAGGCCGACACGATCACCTCCGGAACCACGGTGATCAGCGGCATCGATGTCGACCTGAAGCGCGATGGCGACTGGACCGGCTTTAGCGGCGACGCCACGGTCGCCGGCATTCCGGCCAGCGCTTCCGGGCGGGTCAGGGTTGCGAACGGCACCACCAGCATCGAGCTTGCCTCGGGCGAGGCGACCATCCGCGGCATCAAGGCCGCTGTTGCGCAGCCATCAGCGCTGACAATCGCCAATGGCAGGGTGAGCATAGAGAAATTGGCGCTCGGTGTCGGTGGTGGTTCGGTTGCCGTGTCGGGTACGGCTGGCCAGACGCTCGATCTCACTGCCACCTTGTCGGCGGTGCCGGCAGCGCTTGCCAATGATTTTTCACCGGGTCTCGATGCCGTGGGCGCGCTCAGCGGCACCGCGCAGGTCACCGGATCGTCGGCTGCCCCAGATATTCGCTTCACCGCCCGGCTCAGCGGCGCCGACACCACCCAGCCCCGGCAGGCTGGGCTCGGGCCGCTGGATCTCGATGCGGCAGGCCGTTTCTCGTCGGCCAGCGGCCTGGCCATCGAGCAGGCGACGCTTGCCGGCGAGAAAATCTCCGGCAAGGCAGCCGGCACCCTCAATCCGAACGGTGCCAGCGATTTTTCGCTCGACCTGGCCTCTACCGGTCCGAGCCTGCCGTTGTCGCTTGGCAGCAAGGAGAGCCCGATCAAGCTCGAGCTGCAGGCGATATCGCTAACGGCGGCCGGGCAGGGCGCCCAGCCGAAGCTCGACATTTCCGCGACGCTGCCATCGGCCGCCACCAATCTAGCTATGATCGAGGGCATCACGCTTGCGCTGCACTCCGATCGCTTTGACGTGAAAGCCCGGAGCGGGCCGATCTCCGGCACCGTGATTGCCGAAAAAATCGGCCTCGACAATCCGACTATCGCGCCGCTGATCGCCGGCAAGGTCACCGCCAAACTCGCCGGCAGCCTTGCCGCCGATGCCATCGTCATCGATAGCGGCACGGTGACCAGCGACGCGTTGAACAGCGGCTTCAACGGGCGGGTCTCGCTGGCCGACCGCGCCATCGACCTCAATGTCAAGGCGGACGCCGCCTCGGCGGCACTGCCGGGGGCGGTACGTGGCGTGCTCGCCGAGCGAACGCAATTCAGTGCCGCGCTGAAGCGGGACGCCAATGGCAATGTCACCGCCAATACTGTCAGGCTGTCGTCCGGTTCGCTGACGGCAGACGGCCAGGCGAGCCTTGCCGACAACAACAAGCTCAGCGCCGACGTCAAAGGCGCGCTAGGCGACGTCTCGCTGCTATCCAAGGACGCCAAAGGCGCCATCTCTTTCGCGCTGAATGCGCAAGGCGCCAGCACCGCGCCGGATCTGTCGCTGAGTGTCAACAGCGACAGGCTTTCGGTCGCGGCGCGCGAGATCACCGGTCTGAAGCTCACTGCCACCGGCAAGGCTGATGCCGCCAACCCGGCTGCGAATGTGCGACTCACCGGAAATGTCGGCGGCCAACCGCTGCAGGGCAGCGCCGTGCTGGCGACATCGGACGGCAAACGCGCCATCAACGGGCTTTTGCTGTCGCTCGGCAAGAACCGTATCTCCGGCGACCTGGCGCTCGACGATGCCTTCGTTCCGGCCGGCACCGTGGCGCTCGACCTGCCCGATATCGGTCCGCTTGCGGCCCTGGCACTGGAAAAGGCCGATGGCGATGTGCGCGGCACGATCGCCTTCTCCAAGGCGGGTACCGTGCCGCAAGTCGCCGTCAAGGCGACGACGGCCTCGATCTCGCGCGGCGATGTCTCGGCCAAGGCCGTGAGCATCGATGCGCTGATCGCCAACTATCTGGCGGCACCGGTGATCTCGGGCAAAATCCGTGCCGACAGCGTAACTTCCGGCGGAACGGCTATTCGGGGCGTCAACGTCGATCTCAAGCGCGACGGCGAATGGACCGGCTTTTCCGGTGGCGCCACCGTCAAGGATATTCCGCTGAGGGCGGCCGGCCGGGTCAAGGCGGTCAAGGGCACGACGACGGTCGAACTTGCCTCCGGCGAGGCGACCATCCGCGGCATCAAGGCGGCCATCGCCCAGGCCTCGACCATCAACATCGCCAATGGAGTGACCAGCCTCGACAGGCTGGTGCTCAACCTCGGCGGCGGCACGGCGACGGTCACGGGCAAGGCTGGGCAGGCGTTCGACCTCAACGCGACGCTGGCCCGCGTCCCGATCTCGATAGCCAACAGTTTTTCGCCGGGCCTCGATGCCGCCGGTTCCATCTCGGGCACGGTGAAGGTGACGGGCGCGCCGGCCAATCCGGCCGTTGCCTTCAAGATCGACGCCGCAGGCGTTCAGACGTCGCAGACCCGTGGTGCAGGTTTCGGCGGCATTGGCGTTTCATCCTCAGGTACGTATTCGGGCAACAGACTGACCTTCGACGCCAACATGAGCGATGCCGCCGGCCTCGCCCTCAAGGGCGGCGGCACGATGACGACATCAGGCGCGCCCACCCTTGATCTCAACTTTTCCGGCAAGGTGCCGTTCGCCTTCCTCACCAGGACACTCGCCGCGCAAGGCCTGTCCCTGAGCGGCACGGCCGACGTCGATGTGCAGGTGCGCGGCCCGGCGACGTCGCCGGTGATCTCAGGCACGGTCCGCACGTCGGGCGCCCGTCTGGTCGATGCGCGATCGGGGCTTGCGATCAACGACATCACTGCCGATGTCGCTATCGGCAATGGCGTGGCCAGGATCAACCGCCTGACCGGCACGCTGTCGACACGCGGCAGCCTTTCGGCCAGCGGCACCGTCGGCATCGATCCGGCAAAAGGTTTTCCGGCCGACCTGTCGGTCAAGCTCGTCGATGGCCGCTATACCGACGGCAAGGTGGTCACCGCCAATCTCGGCGGCGACCTGACCGTCAAGGGACCGCTCACCTCCGCGCCGGTGATTTCCGGTACCGTCAACCTGGCCAAGACCGTCATCACCGTACCCGAAAAGCTGCCCGGCTCGCTGGCCGAGCTCAACGTCAAGCACAAGAATGCCCCGGCAGCCGTGCGTGCGCAGGACAAGGCGTTGCGCCCGGCTGCAGCAAGCAGCGGCGGTGGAGGTAGCGGCCTCAACCTCGACGTCACGGTCAACGCGCCGAGCCAGATCTTCATCCAGGGCAGGGGCGTCGACGCCGAGCTCGGTGGTTCGCTGCGGCTGACCGGCCCGGCATCGTCACCCCAGGCGGTCGGCACCTTCACCTTGCGGCGCGGACGGTTGACGATCCTTGCCAAGCGGCTGACCTTCACGGAAGGCACCGTCGGCTTTTCCGGCTCTCTGGTGCCCTACCTCAATCTCACGGCGCAATCGAAGACGACCAGCGCCACTGTGACTATCGTGGTGTCAGGCGAGGCGAACAACCCGAAATTCACCTTCTCCTCGGTACCCGCGTTGCCGGAGGATGAGGTGCTGGCGCAGCTGATCTTCGGCCGTTCGATGTCGAACCTGTCGCCGCTGCAGATCGCGCAGCTTGCTGAGGCTGCCGGACAACTGGCCGGCGTCGGCGGCTCGACCTCCCTGCTGCAGAACCTGCGCAGCGCAATCGGCGTCGACGATCTCGACGTAATCACCGATGAACAGGGTGGCACCGCCGTCTCGGCGGGCAAGTATCTCAACGACCGTACCTATGTGACGATCCAGAAGGGCGACAGGCCGGGCTCGGGCAAGGCAACCGTCGATCTCGACGTTGGGCGCGGCGTCAAGCTGCGTGGCGAGGCAACCGACGCCGGCGAAGCCAAAGGAGGTGTTTTCTACGAACGGGAATATTGAAACCGGCCGTTCGCGCAGAACAGGTGGTTGTCCGAAGAACGAGCGGCGCAGCGGCGAATGTCCCAGTTTAATTGCCTGTGGGGATTTCGGACGAAATCCCTGGCGCAGTAGCAAATTTGCGCCAAGACTGTCGTTATCGCGCGAACCGCCCTGCTTTCAAAGTTGCACATTCCTTGGCATGTTCCCAATCCCTGCCGTCTTTGACATCATGGCGAGGATGCGGAATGTTAAAAGGCAGAAAGCCAACAATGGGAGTAAGTCATGACGATCTACAAGAGTAACGGCGACCGCGTTCCCGATCACATCCTAGCCATGGCCGAAGACGCCAAGGCAGGCAAGATGGATCGTCGCGAATTTCTGGCTCTCGCCAGCGTCTTCGGCGCGTCGACGGCGATGGCCTATGGCATGCTTGGCCTTGCAGACCCGACGCCGGCCAAGGCGGAAGAGGTCCAGGGCAAGAAAGGCGGCGTATTGAAGGTCGCGCAATGGATCAAGGATCCGAAGGATCCGCGCAAGGCCGACTGGTCGGAAATCGCCAATGCCGAGCGCCAGGCGCTCGAGCCGCTGGTCAAATATACCACCGAATACACGTTCCGCCCCTATCTGCTGGAGAGCTGGGACGTGAATGACGACGCCACCGAATACACGCTGCATGTGCGCAAGGGCGTCACCTGGAACAACGGCGATCCGTTCTCCGCAGACGACGTCATCTTCAACCTCAAGCGTTGGGCCGACAAGAAAGCCGAAGGCAATTCCATGCCCGGTCGCCTCGGTTCGCTGGTCAAGGATGACAAGCTGGATGAGAGCGCGGTTACCAAGGTCGACGATCACACGGTCAAGCTGACGCTCAGCAAGCCGGATATCGCCCTCATTCCCAACGTGTGCGACTATCCCGGCCTTATCGTCCACAAGACCTTCGACGAGAAGGGCGGCGACTTCAAGTCCTGCCCGATCGGAACCGGCCCGTTCGAGTTGGTCTCCTACGATGTCGGCCAGAAAGTGGTCTACAAGCGCCGCGAAGACAACAAATGGTGGGATGGTGACGTCTTCCTCGACGGCATCGAGTTCATCGACTACGGCACCGATCCGGCGGCGATGGTCAGCGCTTTCGAGGCAGGCGAGGTGCACACCAACTTCGAGACGTCGGCCGACTATGTGTCGATCCTCGACGGCATGGATTTGGTGAAGTCGGAGATCGTCACCGCCTCGACGATCGTCTGCCGTACCAATGTGACCAACAAGCCTTACGGCGACCAGAAGGTTCGCAACGCCCTGCAGCTCGCGGTCGACAACAATGTCGTCCTGCAACTCGGCTACGGCAATGCCGGCACGGTTGCCGAAAACCACCATGTCGCCCCGATCCATCCGGAATACTATGAATTGCCGAAGATTGCTCGCGACCCGGCCAAGGCAAAGGCGCTGATGGCCGAAGCCGGCCAGGCCGATTTCGAGCACGAACTGATCACGGTCGACGAAGACTGGCACAAGAACACAGGCGATGCGATCGCCGCGCAGATGCGCGACGCCGGCATCAAGGTCAAGCGTACGGTGCTGCCGGGTTCAACCTTCTGGAACGACTGGACGAAGTATCCGCTGTCGATGACCAACTGGAACATGCGGCCGCTCGGCGTCCAGGTTCTGGCGATCGGCTATCGCACAGGTGAGGCCTGGAACGAGACGGCCTGGTCGAATCCGGAGTGGGATGCCAAGCTCAACGCTGCGCTGGCAGTTGCCGACGCCGCCAAGCGCAAGGAAATGATGAAGGACATCGAGCAGATCCTGCAGGATTCCGGCATTATCATCCAGCCTTATTGGCGCAAGCTCTACAGCCATTCGGTCAAGGCGGTGCAGAACTACAAGATGCACCCGACCTTCGAGCGCGACTACGGCAAGGTCTGGCTCGACCAGGCCTGACCGGACGATCCGGAAAGGGGCGTCTCGCCCCTTTCCCTCGCTCTTTGCATGGTCCTTGGACCGGAAGTCGGCGCAGCAAAAAGTTGCGGACTCTTCGGCCTGGGTCTGCAATAAAAAGGGTATTGCATCTGGGACTGGTCTGAAGGCTTGTTCTGCCGCTGGCGGCAGCGCACGGCTTGCAAACCGGTTCCACCCCCAACCCGACCGGCAGGGGACCGCCATGCTTTCTTTCGTTATCAGGCGTCTCGGCACCATGGCAGTGACGATGCTGTGCCTGACGATGATCGTCTTCTTCCTGGTCAATCTCGGGCCTAATCTGAAGAAGCTCGCGATCAGCCAGACCGAAATGCACACATCCGCCGAGCAGCTTGAGGCTTGGCTGGTCAACCATGGCTATCGGCAGAATTTTTTTATCCGCTACGGCCAATGGCTTGGCATCATGCCCAAGCAGCCGGTGACCGACCCGGCGACCGGCAAGCCCGCACAGCGTTTCTCCTTCTGCAACGATCCGGTCGTGCCGACATTCTCCGGCATCCTGCAAGGCGATTTCGGTTGCTCGACCAAGTTCAAGACGACGGTCGCCTCGAAACTCTTTCCGGCGCTCAGCGCCACCGGCATCCTGATGCTCTGCGTGCTGGCCGTAATGGTGCCGATCTCGCTTTTGATCGGTATTCTCGCCGGCATGCGCGAGGGTTCACGCACCGACCGCACATTGTCGGTGGCTTCGATCGCCTCGACGGCGACGCCCGAATATGTTTCGGGCGTCATCTTCACCGTGATCTTTGCCTCCTGGCTCGGCGTGCTGAACGGTTCGGCGGCCTCGGCCAGCCAGGGCATCACCTTCTATAATTTCACCTTGCCGGTGATGACGCTGGCGATATACGGCATCGGCTACATCGCTCGCATGACCCGCGCCTCGATGGTCGAGGTAATGACACAGCAATATATCCGCACCGCCCGGCTGAAGGGCCTCTCCTTCGGCAGCGTGGTGGTAAAGCACGCTCTGCGCAACGCCCTGATCGCACCGTTCACGGTCATCATGCTGCAGTTTCCCTGGCTGCTCACCGGCGTCGTCATCGTCGAGGTGATGTTCCGCTACCAGGGGTTCGGCTACACCCTGGTCGAGGCCGCCGGCAACAACGACATCGATCTTCTGCTCGGCTGCTCGCTGGTCTCGGTGTTTATCGTCCTGATCACACAGCTCATCTCCGATGTCGGCTACGCGTTCCTCAATCCGCGCATCAGAGTTCAATAGGAGACCGGGCGGATGCAGGTCGAATATCTCAGCGCCTTCAACGTCGTACTCGGCGTGCTTGCCCGCTTCTGGCCGGTCTGGATCGCTCTCGCCCTGGTGATGGGGGCGAGCTTCGGCTACAAGAAGAAGCTAGGGCTTTACGGCCAGCTTTTCGACAGCGGCGTCGGCATCGTCGGCGTCGGCATCTGCCTGTTCTGGCTGTTTACGGCGATCTTCGCGTCGACCATCTCGCCCTTCGATCCGCTCGCCCAAGTGCCGATCATGAAGGACGCGCTGCCGGGCGCAATCGAGCCGGCGTCGAAACTTGTATACTATTTCGGCGGCGACAAGCTCGCCCGGGACGTGTTCTCCCGCATGGTCTATGGCAGCCAGATCGTGCTGATCATCGCGCCGGCGGCGACCGGTTTTGCGCTGATGGTCGGCATTACGCTCGGCCTGCCGGCCGGCTATTATGGCGGCAAGATCGATACGGTGCTGTCCTTCCTCGCCAACCTTGTGCTGGCCTTCCCGGTGATCCTCCTGTTTTACCTGCTGGTGACGCCGGGTATCATGGACACGCCGATCCCCTACGCGATGGCAGGGCTGTTCTTCCTGTTTCCGATCATCTTCTTCAGTGTGCTGTTCTGGACGCGCTACAAGAACCGCCCCGACCGCCTCTATATCCTGCTTGGCCTGACGTTGGTACTTGGCGGCTGGATCTATGCAGGCCTTGTCTTCGATGCCGATCCGTTCAAGATCATCCACATCGATCCCAACCAGCTCAACATCTTCGTGGCGGTGGTGTTCGCCTCCAGCCCCGGCGTGTTCCGCATCGTGCGCGGCCTGGTCATGGATATCAAAACGCGCGACTATGTTGCGGCGGCACAAACGCGCGGTGAATCGCCCTGGTACATCATGCTGTGGGAGATATTGCCCAATGCGCGCGGGCCGCTTATCGTCGACGCCTGCCTGCGCATCGGCTACACCACGATCCTGCTCGGTACGCTCGGCTATTTCGGGCTGGGACTGGCGCCGGAAAGCCCGGACTGGGGCACGGCGATCAAGGATGCAAGCCGGCTGCTGCGCTCCTTCATCCACCCGGCGCTGCCGCCGACGATCGCATTGATGTCGTTCGTGCTCGGCCTCAACCTCCTGGCGGATTCGTTGCGTGAACAGTCTATGAAAGATTGATGCCGGGAAGATCGATGCCGGGTTCGGCCCGACATGCCTGAAGAACAAGGATTGGAGCGACCCATGAACGAGGCAGTTCGAAATCCCGCCAAGCCGACCAATGGGCCGATCATCGAGATCGAGAACCTGTCGATCTCCTTCTTCACCCGCAAGGGCGAAATCCCGGCGGTCATGGATTTTTCCTGCACGGTCATGCCTGGCGAGGCGATGGGTATTGTCGGCGAATCCGGCTGCGGCAAGTCGACCGTGTCGCTGGGCATCATGCGCGACCTCTCCAACATCGGAAAGATCGTCGGCGGAAAGATCAAATTCCAGGGCAAGGACATGGGAGAACTGTCCGACGAGGAACTGCGAGCTATCCGCGGCAACAAGATCGCGATGATCTACCAGGAGCCGATGGCCAGTCTTAACCCGGCGATGAAGGTCGGCCAGCAGCTGATGGAAGTGCCACTGATCCACGACAAGCTGTCGAAGGACGAAGCTTACAAACGCGCCTTGGAAATGGTGCGCGCGGTGAAGCTGCCGGATCCCGAGCGCATGATGCGTTCCTACCCGCACCAGCTTTCCGGCGGTCAGCAGCAGCGCATCGTCATTGCCATGGCGCTGCTGTCGAAGCCGGCGCTGCTTCTGCTCGACGAGCCGACGACAGCGCTCGACGTGACGGTTGAGGCCGGCATCGTCGACTTGGTCAAGGGGCTGGGCGAGAAGTTCGGCACCTCGATGATCTTCGTGTCGCACAACCTCGGCCTGATCCTGGAGACCTGCGACCGCATCACGGTGATGTATTCGGGCGAAGCGGTGGAGACCGGCAAGATCAAGGACGTCTTCGACCGGATGCGCCATCCCTACACGCAAGGCCTGTTCCGCTCGATCCCGTTGCCGGGCGCCGACAAGAATTCGCGGCCGCTGATATCCATCCCGGGGCAGTTGCCGCTACCGCACGAGCGGCCGAAGGGCTGCAATTTCGGCCCGCGCTGCCACCATTTCGTCGAGGGCGTCTGCAACGCCGCCGAAATTCCGATGATCGCGGTCGAAGGCCATGACGGGCATTTCTCGCGCTGTGTGCGCTTCAACGAGATCGACTGGGAGGCGCTGCCACCCGGCGCCAAGAAGGTCAACGAGCGGGTGGTGCCCGGTGCGCCGGTGCTCCAGATCGAAGACCTCCGGAAGTACTACAAGGTCGGCGGCAGCGAAGTGTTCGGCTCGAGCGAGGGCCGTGTCGTCAAGGCCAACGAGACGATCTCGTTCATGGCGCGCGAATCCGAGACCGTCGCTATCGTCGGCGAATCCGGCTGCGGAAAATCGACCCTGGCCAAGGTGCTGCTCGGCCTCGAAACGGCAAGCTCCGGCCGCGTCAAGCTCGGCAACAAGGAGATTCAGTCGACCGGGATCGAGAAGCGCAGCGTCGACACGGTGTCATCGATCCAGATGGTGTTCCAAAATCCGTTCGACACGCTCAATCCCAGCCATTCGGTCGGTTCGCAGATCATCCGTACGCTGGAAAAGTTCAACGTCGGCGACACAGTGGCCGACCGCCGCAAGCGAATGCTGGAATTGCTCGACCTGGTGAAGCTGCCGAGGGCGTTCGAGTCGCGCAAGCCGCGCCAGCTTTCAGGCGGCCAGAAACAGCGCATCGGCGTTGCGCGTGCCTTTGCCGGCGACGCCAAGGTGGTGGTGGCCGACGAGCCGGTCTCGGCACTGGATGTGTCGGTCCAAGCCGCGGTGACCGAGCTCTTGATGGACATCCAGCGCAAGAACAAGACGACGATGCTGTTCATCAGCCACGATCTGTCGGTGGTGCGCTACATCGCCGACCGCGTCGTCGTCATGTATCTCGGCTATATCGTTGAGCAAGGCACGACCGACCAGATATTCGCGCCGCCCTATCACCCCTATACCGAGGCATTGCTGTCGGCGATCCCGATCGCCGACACAAGCGTGGTCAAGAAGCACATCGTGCTGGAGGGCGACATCCCTTCGGCGATGAACCCGCCGTCCGGCTGTCCGTTCCAGACGCGCTGCGGCTACAAGAAACTGGTGCCGGACAACCTTTGCGAAACCATGGTGCCGCCAGTCAAAAATCTCGGCGACGGCCATATGAGCCTGTGCTGGCTGTCCGACGACGTGCTGGCGAAAATGGAGCCGGTGATCAAATTCGACAAGGAGCACGCCGCAAATGAGGGCGTGCCGGATGATGCAAACCACGGTGTTGGCCCGGGCTTTGCCGGAGATCCGCCCAAGCGCCCGCATGGAAAGACTGGCAGCGTTGAAGCCGATGCCGAGGGCCAGGCAGTGGAGAATGCCGAAGCGGTCGCCAAAGCCCGCCGTCACGAGGTTCGCGACGAGGTTTCAGAGACCGGCACCTCAAGCTCTGCCGACAGCGCGGTGGCACCAATCATGCCGCCGACTGTCGGCGACGGCCGACAGGCCGAGGACGCCACGCGCAAGCCGCGCAAACCCAAGGGCGGCTGAGAGCCGTTAATAGGCTAGGGCGCGCATTGCCGTAGCTGCGCGGCGTAGTCCTGCGCCATCTGTTCGGTGGCATGCGCATAGCGCTGCACGTCGGCGTCGCCGCGACTGCCGCGCTTGTAGGCATTCCAGCCGAGATAGTAGGCGAGATACAGATTGTAGGTGTCGTTGCGGGCGACGCCGAGCGTGTCGGCGGTCTTGGAATGATACCAGCCGACGAAATCGACGGCATCGGCAAACCTGGTGCGGCGCGCCGCCCAGCTTCCGGTCTCGTTCTGGTATTGCGCCCAGGTGCCGTCGAGCGCCTGCGAGAAGCCGGTGGCGCTGGAGATATGTTTCCAGGGAATGAAGCCCAGCAGCTTGGTGCGCGGCGGCCTTGCGTTGCTCTTGAAGCCGGATTCCTTGCGCACCGTCGCCATCAGCACGGGAACCGGCACACCGTATTTCTGCTCGGTGCGTTGTGCCGCCGCCTGCCAATTGTCGAACCAGCCGTCATTCTGGTCGAAAACGGCGCACACATCGTTGATATGGTTCGGTGGCGTCGCGCAGGCCGAAAGCGCCAGCGGCGCGGCAATCGCTATAATTTTACTAAAACTCGACCTACGCATCGGAAGAGCATTAGGCCGAAAACATAAAAGGAATCTTGCTGTCTTCCTTAACGGCTCATCGGCGCTTTGCCTGACGCGGAACAAGTATAACCATTCCGACGTTTGTTGTCGCTTTTGCCGATGTGAAATTCCCGGAATGCCGCCTTGGCTAAAATCACGCCCGCAGGTGGCGGATTCTTGACAGCTCGATCCTCGTGCCGGCGCTTTGATGCGCGGCATGAGCGAACCAAGACGCAAGCGCGGCGCCGAGCGAACCAGCAACAGGGGACCGACCGCCATCCCGCAACTGCCGTTGCGCCGCGTCACCAATCCCTATCCGCCAATGGCGATGCTCTCGGCCGACCAGATCGAGGCGATCCACCAGGCGTCGATGCATATCTTGGAGAATTTCGGCATCGAGGTGATGAGCCCGCGGGCGCTGTCGCTGTTCGAGAAGGCCGGGGCCAAGGTCGATCATGCCACGATGAACGTCCGCATCGATCGCGGCATGATCGAGGAAGCGCTGAAGACGACGCAGTCCAGCTATACGCTGACGCCGCGCAATCCCGCCCATGCCGTCCACCTCGGCGGCAATACCATCAACTTCACGCTCGTCGCCGGGCCGCCGAATGTGCACGACATGGAGCGCGGCCGCCGTGCCGGCAATTTGCGCGATTATTCCGATCTCGTCCGGCTGGCGCAGCATTTCAACTGCATCCACATGCTAGGCAACCAGGTCTGCGCGCCGGTAGAATTGCCGGCGAATTCCCGTCATCTCGACACTTATTTCGCCAATCTGACACTGACCGACAAAAGCTTTCACGTCTCGGCCATCGGCCGCGGCAGGGCGCTCGACGGCATCGAAATGATGGCAATCGCGCGCGGACTGACGCTTGACGAGATGCGCCACGATCCCGGCGTCACCACGATCATTTCGGTCAATTCGCCGCGCCGCTTCGACGAGATGATGGCCGAGGGGCTGATGACGATGGCCGAGTTCGGCCAGTCGGTGGCGGTAACGCCATTCACGCTGATGGGAGCGATGAGCCCGGTGACGCTTGCCGGCGCGCTCGCCCAGCAGAATGCCGAGGCGCTGTTCGGCGTGGTGCTGACGCAGCTCGTCCGCCCCGGCGCGCCGGTGATGTATGGCGCCTTCACCTCCAATGTCGATATGAAATCGGGAGCGCCGGCGTTCGGCACGCCTGAAAACACCAAGGCGAATATCGCGTCCGGACAGTTGGCGCGGCGTTACAACCTGCCTTATCGCACAACGCCGGGCTCGGCTTCCAATGCCGCCGACGCGCAAGGCGCCTATGAGACGCTGATGGCGCTGTGGGGCGCGGTGCTCGGCCATGGCAACCTCGTCTACCATGCCGCCGGCTGGCAAGAGGGCGGACTGACAGCGTCGTTCGAAAAGTTCATCATCGACGTCGAGATGATCCAGCACATGATGGAGTTTTTGCGCCCGATCGAGGTCAACGAGGCCGAGCTTGCCGTCGAGGCTCTGGGTGCGGTTCCGACCGGCGGCCACTTCTTCGGCGAGCCGCACACGCTGGAGCGCTACGCCACGGCCTTCTACCAGCCGATGCTGTCCAACTGGCAGAATTTCGAGGCCTGGCAGGAGGCTGGCGGGCTCGATGCCACGGCGCGGGCGACGAGGCTTTGGAAGAAGGCGCTGGAGGACTATGTCGAGCCGGTGATGGAAGTCTCCAGGCGCGAGGCGCTTGAGGCGTACGTGGCCAAGCGCAAGGAAGCGATCGGGGCGGGCGAGCCTTAAGCGCCGCTCGTCTTGTTCGGCTTCATTCTCTTCTCCTCCAGAATCATGAAACCCATCCAACTCTTTGAAACGACGAGAATCCCATGAAATCGCATGCAAAGGTCGTGGTTATCGGCGGTGGCGTTGTCGGGTGCTCCGTGCTGTTCCATCTGGCCCGGCACGGCTGGACAGACATCGTGCTTCTGGAGCGCGATGAATTGACCTCCGGCTCGACCTGGCATGCCGCCGGCGGCATGCACACGATCAATGGCGATCCCAATGTCGCCAAGCTGCAGAAATACACAATCTCGCTCTACAAGGAGATCGAGGAACTGTCCGGCCAGGCGACCGGCGTGCATTTGACTGGCGGCGTCTTGCTGGCAGCGACGGAGGCGCGGCTCGACTGGCTGCGCGGCGTCGTCGCCAAGGGCCGCTATCTCGGCATCGAGCTCGAGGAGATATCGCCTGATGAGGCGGCCGAGCTGATGCCGTTGCTCGATCCCAAGCAGTTCGTCGGTGCCGTGCGCAACAAGGAGGACGGTCATCTCGACCCGTCCGGCGTTACCCACGCCTACGCCAAGGCGGCGAGGAAGCTTGGTGCCGAGGTCGAGCGTTTCACCAAGGTCGAGGACATTGTGCGGCGCGCCGACGGGTTGTGGCGCGTCATCACCAACAAGGGCGAGGTTGTGGCCGAACATGTCGTCAATGCCGGCGGCCTGTGGGCGCGTGAGGTCGGCCGCATGGTCGGGCTGGAGCTGCCGGTGCTGGCGATGGAGCACATGTACCTGATCACCGAGGACATGCCGGAGGTCGCCGCCTGGAACCAGAAGACCGGCACGGAGATCATCCATGCGGTCGACTTCGACGGCGAACTCTATCTGCGCCAGGAACGCGGCGGCATGCTGATGGGCACTTATGAAAAGGCCAACAAGCCATGGTCCGAATTCCAGACGCCATGGAATTTCGGCCACGAACTGCTGGAGCCCGATATCGACCGCATCGCACCGTCGCTGGAGGTTGGCTTCCGGCATTTCCCGGCGTTCCAGAACACCGGCATCAAGCAGATCATCAACGGACCCTTCACCTTCGCGCCGGACGGCAATCCGCTGGTCGGGCCGGTGCGCAGCCTGCCGGGGTTCTGGGTGGCCTGTGGTATCATGGCGGGGTTCTCGCAGGGCGGCGGCGTCGGCCTGGCGCTGTCGAACTGGATGATCGAGGGCGATCCCGGCGCCGACATCTGGGCGATGGATGTGTCACGCTACGGTGACTGGGCCACGATGGCCTATACCAACGCCAAGGTGCGCGAGAATTATTCGCGGCGGTTTTCGATCCGCTTCCCGAACGAGGAACTGCCGGCTGGGCGACCGCTCAAGACGACGCCGGTCTATGGCCTGTTGTCGGCCGAGGGCGCGCAATGGGGCGTCGCCTATGGGCTGGAAGTGCCGCTGTGGTATGCGCCCGAAGGGGTCAAGGACGAATTCTCCTGGCGCCGCTCGAGCGACTTCGAGCATGTCGCGAAAGAAGTGGAGACGGTTCGGCAACGCGTTGGTCTGTCTGAAATCTCGTCATTCGCCAAATACAGAGTGACCGGTGAGGGCGCAGCAAGCTGGCTCGACAGTATGCTCGCGTGCAAATTGCCAAGGCCCGGCCGCATGACGCTGGCGCCGATGCTGAAGGAAGACGGCAGGTTGATCGGCGATTTCACGCTGGCCAATCTCGGCGGTCCAAATTCTGCAAGCAAGGATTGGTTCCTGGCCGGCAGCGGTGTCGCCGAGCAGTACCACATGCGCTGGTTCGAAGCGCATCTGCCGAAGGACGGCTCTGTTAGCATCGAGGCGCTGGGAGCAAAACTCACCGGCCTGTCGATCGCCGGGCCGAGCGCGCGGAACCTTCTTGAAAAGGTCACACGATCTGATGTGTCGAATACGGCCTTTCCGTTCATGGCCATCAGCAGGATGGATATCGGCATGGCGCCGTGCCTGGTCGGGCGCGTCAGCTACACCGGCGACCTCGGCTACGAAATCTGGGTGGCGCCGGAATATCAGCGTGCAGCCTATCAGGCGCTGATGGCGGCGGGCGAGGAATTCGGCATCGGCCTGTTCGGCTCGCGCGCGCTCAATGCGCTGCGGCTCGAGAAGAATTACGGCTCATGGGCGCGCGAATACCGGCCGATCTATGGGCCGCTGGAGGCCGGCCTCGACCGCTTCGTCGCGTATGGCAAAGAGGCCGATTTCATCGGCAAGCAGGCAGCGCTGGCGGAGCGCAAGCAAGGCGGCAGACTGCGGTTGCGGGCCTTTGTCGTCGATGCTGCCGATGCCGACGTCATCGGCGACGAGCCAATCTGGTATGGCGGTGCCGTGCGCGGCTGGGTCACGTCAGGCGGCTACGCACATCATTCAAAAAAATCCGTCGCCATCGGTTACGTGCCGAAAGAGATCGCCGATGAGGCCAACGGTTTCGAGATCGAGCTATTGGGCAAGCGTTACGCCGCACGTATGCAGCAGACACCGCTGTTTGACGCCAATTTCGAGCGGATGCGCGGTTGAGGAACCGAGTGGCATGGCGAAGTCGCCGTGCCGGTGGCACGATGAAAGGGGGAGGACGATTTCGCGATAGTGAAAATTCTTTCGCGCGGTGACCTTTGGTTTTATTGTCGAGCTGCGGCGGAAGGCTGGGCAATTGCTTCGGAGGTCCACCATGCCCGATGTGTATGCGCAGATCACAACCGCTGATCCGGCTGTTGTCGCGGTTCTTATCAACGCGATGGAGTTGCGGGCCGCAGACCCGCGCCAGAAGGCAATCCGCCACTCGTTTTTCTCCTCGATCGATTTTCCGGAAAGGGCACGCGTCCTCGAAGGCGGCTGCGGCTCGGGACCGATCAGTCGCGAGCTTGCGCGCTGGCCGGGGGTGAACGAGGTTGTTGGGCTCGATCCGTCGCCGATATTTCTGGCGAAGGCGCGCGAGCTTGCCGCGGATATCCCCAACCTGAACTTCGTCGAAGGGGATGCCAGGTCGCTGCCGCACGAGGACAACTCGTTCGATGTGGTCATCTTCCATACCTGCCTGACCCATGTGCCCGGTCCCGAAAAGGCCCTGACGGAATCGTTGCGCGTGCTTCGCCCAGGCGGCTGCCTGGCGATCTTCGACGGCGATTACGCGACGACGACGGTCGCCATCGGCGATCATGATCCGCTGCAGGATTGCGTGGATGCCGCAATGGCGGCGCTGGTGAATGACCGCTGGCTGACGCGCCGGCTGCCGCTGCTGGCGAAATCGGCGGGCTTTGTCGTCGAAAAATTCGACAGCTACGGCTACGCCCAAATTGCCGCGCCCGACTACATGCTGACTCTGGTCGATCGCGGCGCCGATGTTCTGGCCGGCTGGAAGCGACTCGACAAGGCGCTTGGCGACGGGCTGAAGCACGAGGCGCGCCGGCGTGTCGAAGCCGGAGAGTTCTTCGGGTTCATCGCCTTCGCGGGCCTGATTGCGCGCAAGTCGGGCTGAGCGCGCGCTGATCCGCCCGGCTACGATGTTTTGCGGTTGTCCAGTGCCAGGGCGCCGGGGCCGGCGAATATCAGATAGAAGAAGATGAAGCAGAAGGAGATGGCGGCATCGCCGCCATTGTTGACCGGGAAGAAGCTCTGCGGCATGTGCGCCATGAAATAGGCGATCGCCATCTCGCCGCTGAGAAGGAATGCCACCGGCCTGGTGAAAAGCCCCAATACCAGCAGGATGCCGCCTCCGAATTCCAGGATGGCCGCGGTCAGCGATAGCCCGCTCATGGTGCCGGCATGGTCGCCGACGGGGAAATTGAACAGTTTCTGGGTGCCGTGCTCAATGAACTGCAGCGCCGTCATGATGCGCAAGGCGGCAAGGGCGAACGGTTGATATTCGGCGAGGCCTTCGAAAAGCTTCATCTACGACTCCATTTTTCACCTAGCCCGGCCATAGGTCATCGCCAAAGGCCGGACCATTCACATAGTCCGGCCTGCATTCAACTGTCGGTGAGTGAGTCGTGAGGCGTGCTGCAGCCTTGGGGCCGCACGATGGCGGCCCCGCAATTGGCGCGGCCTGTTACCGCGTCGGTGCCATTAGCGCGAAATGGGCGCCTTGCGGATCCGTGCACTGTACGATCCAGCTGCCGCCGGGGACCTCCATCGGACCCATCAGGATCTTGCCGCCATTGTCGGTGACGCGCTTGGCTGCCGCGTCGATGCCGGGCACGTTGAAATAGAACTGCCAGACCGGCGTCGGGATCTGCTCGGGCTTGTTCATCATGCCGCCAACGGGCTCGCCGCCGAAGGCGAAAAGCTGGTAGACGCCCATCGGACCCATATCCATGGCGTCGCCCTTCTCCCAGCCGAACTGGCTGGAATAGAAATCGAACGCCGCCTTCCAGTCTGACGTGTAGAGCTCATGCCAGCCGATGTTGCCGGGGGTCGCCAACGGTAGCGGCGGCTGGTCGGGGCCGCTGGGCTGCAGGAAGTTGAACATCGCGCCTTGCGGGTCTGCAACGACGGCGAAGCGGCCGACGCCAGGAATGTCGTCGGGCTCGCGGTGAACCGCGCCACCAGCCTTCTTGAGGGAGGCCGTTGCGGCATCGATGTCCCTGGTGAGGATATAACCGACCCAGGCCGGCGGCATGCCCATCTTGCGCGCGTCATCGGGCAGCGTCATCATCCCGCCGACGCCGCGCTCGCCGACATTCATGACGATATAGCGCGGCATGCCCTGGGCCCCTTCGAAAGGCTGCCCCCTCCAGCCCACCACAGAGGTGTAAAACGCCTCGGCGGCGTCGAGATCGGTGGTCATCAGCTCGTACCAGAAGAAGGGCATGGGGGACTGTGGCATTGTCGTGCTCCTTGCGGTTTGTACATCGATCATGCGCGATCCATTCTAGGACGATCTTCACGACGAAAATCCGACAGCCAACCAAAAAAGATGACGGCAAATTGGAAATGTTACCGGGTTGCGCGCCCTGCGGTTTTCGACTTTGCTCGCAGTCAACGAGGGGTTGTTGATCCATGCGCCGGATGTCGCTCACTTCCGAACTTGTCGCGCTGTGCCATCGGGAGGAGGCGAGTTGTTCGAGCCTGAGCCTGATGGACGAAGGGGGCTTGGGGGAGGGCGAAGCATTCCTGCGGAGAACCACAACCGGCACTCCAGACCCATCGACGCCGTAGATACCCGGCACTCCAACGATGACAGACTATCCGCTGGAGGCCGCCGCCCGTCGCGTATCTCAGAAATACGTCGACGGCACCCTCATCGTTGCCACCGACAACCAGATCACGTTCGCAGTGCCGGCGGTCGTGCCCGCGATGACCGATACGCTCATCGTGGACGGCGCCGAACTGGTCATGAAGGATCTGCGGCCGATCCCGCCGGCTGGAATGCCGGTGGCGTATATCGCTTTCGTCGCTGGTTAGTAGCAGCCGACGCTCGACTCTTGTCATTTTTGAAGGTTTGATCTGACCTCACTGCGGGAGGGGTCAATGTCAGGTCATGATGCCGTTAAGGGATGGTTGGAAACAGTCGTTGTAGGCGGCTTGCCGCAATTGATTGCAGGTCCCGCCGGTAAAGCCATAAGTCGCCTCGTTGGTGCAGGTATTGAAATCCCAGCCGCCTGGCTCGAACAAAAAGCTCAGGCCATTCGCGATGAAACTGACGCCAAGAGCGCTGTCATGAGGGCATTAGCACAAAAATCTGCTGACTTAGGGGCGTCCGACCCATCACTTTTGGATCGAGGCCTGGATAACCTACTTGGCCGGGCATACCGCGAGCAGCAAAATAGGGAAGCTGTGGCAACCAAGACAATCGAATTCCTGGAAGATGAGCCCGCTTCTTCGGGAGAAGGTCCATCCGACGATTGGATGAACGTTTTCGAAACTCAGGCAGCTCGGGCGACATCCGAAGAGCTAAGAAACCTATACGCGAAAATTTTGGCTGGTGAGATAAGGAAGCGCAGCAGTTTCTCTCTATCCACCATGCATCTTATCTCTATTCTTGATGCAGAGTTAGCAGCATTAATAGAGACAATCGCGCCATACACTGTCAACGGCAAATATTTGTGGTCCACTGTCTCGAATGAGTTAATCAGTTTTGACAAAGCTCGTCACCTAGAAGACATCGGATTTCTCGCGATGGGCGGCGGGATGCTAACCATGCAAATTAAACTGCCGAATAAGAAAGTCCGGTACAATTTTGGCCCTGCCGGTGTGATCGCGTCCTATGAGCAAGAAGAAATCAGCATTCCGTCGTACCCAGTCTCTCGATCTGGCACAGAATTGTTGAGTATTCTGGATGTAAAGCCGGACGTTGGTCTAATAACAAAGTTCGTTTGGCAGACTGGACCGTCGGATGTCCAACTGTTGCTGACGCGGAATGAAGGCGGCAAAGAGGTAGTGGCCGGAATTTTGCCGCTCAAGAACCCATCTGCCTGAACAGAGCCGATTCAGATGTCAAAAGGTTCTACATGCTCAAACGCCTATCACCTCGCGAGCGGTTCGAACAGCTTGTCTCGACCTATGAGCCGATGCTTCCCGTCGCGTTTATCGAGGCTGTCGACGGGCATCCGGTCCAACATCGTTCTGCGGCGCATAGTCGAGCGTCTGGAGCGCGGCGACATTAACGACACCATTCCTGCAATGCACCGGGACGACGCGGCGTTGCGGTCTTTCGACAAAGCCATCGCGCAAGGTTGAAACATGACTATCAGCATCATGTTTGTTGAAGCAATCCAGCAGTTTGCGCCGAAAATTGACCAATTGATAAAAAAACAAAACGTGCTAGCCTTCTCCAAAACAAGAACATGGGGAACTGACGATGCCAGAAGGCCAGTTCAAGCAAGGCATTGCCGGCGGGCGGCTTTCGCCGGGACAATATGCCGATAATTTTGCCGACCTGCACCCGCCGCTCGATCATCACGAGGCGCTGGTCGAGTCCGACCGCTGCTATTTCTGCTATGACGCGCCGTGCATGAATGCATGCCCGACCTCGATCGACATCCCGCTGTTCATCCGCCAGATTTCGACGGGCAATCCGATCGGCTCAGCCAAGACTATTTTTGACCAGAACATTTTGGGCGGCATGTGCGCCCGCGTCTGCCCGACCGAGACGCTATGCGAAGAAGTCTGCGTGCGGGAGGTGGCCGAAGGCAAGCCGGTGCAGATTGGTCGCCTTCAGCGCTACGCCACCGATGTCGCCATGGCCGAAAACAAGCAGTTCTACGAGCGCCCCGAACCGACCGGCAAGACGGTCGCCGTGGTCGGCGCCGGACCGGCCGGGCTTGCCGCCGCGCATCGGCTCTCCCGCTACGGCCACGACGTGACCATCCTGGAAGCCCGCCCGAAGCCCGGCGGCCTCAATGAGTACGGTATCGCCGCCTATAAGAGCGTCGACAATTTCGCCCAGGCTGAAGTCGACTATGTCACGTCGATCGGCGGCATTGACATCCAGAACGGCAAGGCGCTCGGCCGTGATTACCAGCTGTCGGACCTGACCAGGAATTACGATGCGGTGTTCCTCGGCATGGGGCTTGCCGGCGTCAATGCCTTGCGAGCGGAAGGCGAGGAGGCGCAAGGCGTCACCAATGCCGTCGAGTTCATTGCCGAGCTTCGTCAGGCCAGTGATCTGGCCAGCCTGCCGGTCGGCCGGCGTGTTGTCGTCATCGGCGGCGGCATGACGGCGATCGACGCGGCGGTGCAATCGAAGCTGCTCGGAGCCGAAGAGGTGACGATCTGCTATCGGCGCGGCCCGGAGCACATGAATGCCTCCGAATTCGAGCAGGATCTGGCTGCCGCCAACGGCGTCATCATCCGGCACTGGTTGCAGCCGAAGCGGGTCATTGCCGATGCCGGCAAGGTGTCGGCGATCGAGCTCGAATACACCGCGATGGACGGCGACAGGCTCGTCGGCACCGGCGAGCGGCTGACGCTCGTCTCCGATCAGGTGTTCAAGGCGATCGGCCAGAGTTTTGTCCCGGCTGCGCTCAACGGCAGCGGGGCTTTGCTTGACCTGGAAGCCGGCCGCATCAAGGTCGACGCCGAAGGCCGCACCTCGCTGCCAAACGTCTGGGCCGGCGGCGACTGCATCTTTGGCGGCGACGACCTGACAGTCTCGGCCGTCGCACAAGGCCGCGACGCGGCGGAAAGCATTCATCGGGCACTGACCTCGAACGGGAGGGCATGAGCATGGCAGACATCCGCAACAATTTCGTCGGCATCAAATCGCCGAACCCGTTCTGGCTGGCTTCGGCGCCGCCGACCGACAAGGCCTATAACGTCATCCGCGCCTTCAAGGCTGGCTGGGGCGGCGTTGTCTGGAAGACGCTCGGCGAAGAAGGGCCGCCGGTGGTCAACGTCAACGGGCCGCGCTACGGCGCCATCTGGGGCGCCGATCGTCGCCTGCTTGGCCTCAACAATATCGAGCTGATCACCGACCGTGACCTGCAGGTCAATCTGCGCGAGATCAAGCAGGTCAAGATGGACTGGCCCGACCGGGCGATCGTCGTCTCGCTGATGGTGCCGTGCGAGGAGCATGCCTGGAAGGCGATCCTGCCGGTAGTCGAGGAGACCGGCGCTGACGGCATCGAGCTCAATTTCGGCTGCCCGCACGGCATGTCGGAACGCGGCATGGGTGCGGCAGTCGGCCAGGTGCCGGAATACATCGAAATGGTGGTGCGTTGGTGCAAGGCCAATACCCGCATGCCGGTCATCACCAAGCTGACGCCCAACATCACCGACATACGCAAGCCGGCACGCGCTGCCCTTGCCGGCGGCACCGACGCGGTGTCGCTGATCAACACCATCAATTCGATCACCGGCGTCAATCTCGACAATTTCGCACCGGAGCCGACGATCGACGGCAAAGGTTCGCATGGCGGCTATTGCGGTCCGGCGGTGAAGCCGATCGCCATGAACATGGTGGCCGAGATCGCGCGCGACCCGGAAACGCATGGCCTGCCGATCTCCGGTATCGGCGGCATCACCACCTGGCGCGACGCCGCCGAATTCATGGCGCTCGGCGCCGGCAATGTGCAGGTGTGCACGGCGGCGATGACCTACGGCTTCAAGATCCTGCAGGAGATGATCGCCGGCCTGGAAAACTGGATGGACGAGAAGGGCCATGCCACGCTCGACGACATCATTGGCCGTGCCACGCCCAACGTCACCGACTGGCAGTATCTCAACCTCAACTACGTCGCCAAGGCGCATATCGACCAGGAGGCCTGCATCAAATGCGGCCGCTGCCACATCGCCTGCGAGGACACTTCGCACCAGGCCATCACCAGCATGGTCGACGGCGTCAGGCATTTCGAGGTGATCGAGGCCGAATGCGTCGGCTGCAATCTCTGCGTCAATGTCTGTCCGGTCGAGAACTGCATCACCATGGAGGCGCTGGCGGTCGGCGTGATGGACCAGCGCACCGGCAGGCCGGTGTCGCCGATCTATGCCAACTGGACGACGCATCCGAACAATCCGATGGCCAAGGTGGCGGCGGAATAGCATTGCGAAAAAAGCGGCGTCCATGGGCGCCGCTTTTTGACTTTCCTATTGCGGATAAAAGATATCCAAGATAATCTATATCCATGAACAGGAGAGCGAAATGAAGCTGGGCGAAGGCGTCGAAGCGGCCATCCACTGCGCCGCGATGCTCGCCGGCGTTGATGGCGCCGCGACCTTGCCAGGTGCGGCCATGGCCGAAGCGTTCGGGCTGTCGCCGAGCTATCTGCTTAAGCATCTCAACGCGCTGACTGCGTCCGGCATTCTGGAATCAGTGCCGGGGCCGTCCGGCGGCTACCGGCTGGCGCGGCCGGCGGAACGCATAACGCTGCTCGATATCGTGCTGGCCGTCGAGGGGCGTGAACCGGCGTTCCGCTGCGCCGAAATCCGCCAGCGCGGCCCAGCGAAGCTCGATGCCTCGGTATACGTCAAACCCTGCGGCATCAACGTAGCCATGCTGAAGGCCGAGCGTGCCTATCGCGCCGCGCTCGCCGACGCCCGGCTGTCCGACATCGTTGCAGAATACACCGCCGATGCCGATCCCCGTTCGGTCGCCGCGAACTGCGCCTTCGTCGAGCGCCATCGGCGGCCGCAGAAATCAAGTTCAACCAAGCAAGCATGAAAGGCTACAGACGATGAAACAGAGGCTGCAATTTTTCGGCGCGGCGCCGGAGATCATGAAGGCGGTGTCGGCGCTCAACAAGGCAGTCGACGAATGCGGGCTCGAAAAAAGCCTGTTGCATCTGATCAAGCTCAGGGCGTCGCAGATCAACGGCTGCTCGTATTGCGTCGAGATGCATAGCCGCGAAGCGCGCCGCGACGGCGAAAGCGAGCAGCGGCTCTATCTCGTCTCCGCCTGGAAGGAATCGCCGCTGTTTTCAGAGCGCGAACGCGCGGCCTTGGCCTGGACCGACGCGCTGACCAGGATTGCCGACAACGGTGTGTCGGACGAACTCTATGCAAGGACGCTCGAGTATTTCTCGGAAGAGGAGCTGGTCAAGCTCTCGGTTGCGCTCGGCATGATCAACACCTGGAACCGGCTTTGCGTTCCGTTTCATGCAATCCATCCGATGCCAGCAGTCTTGGCCGCTTGAGCATGGACCAGGGGGGGGGGGGGGGGGGGCGGCCGCGGGGGGGGGGGGGGGGGGGGGCGGCGGCCGGCGCGCCCCCCCCCCACACCCCCCCCCCCCCCCGCCGCCCCCCCCCCCCCCCCCCCCCCCCCCCCCGCACCCAGTTGTGGAA
>NZ_JAMYRK010000025.1:0-76822 GCF_040321335.1 Mesorhizobium sp. M0437 | reverse complement strand
ATCGACTATTTTGGAATAGACCCCTATCCGGTGCGCACGGGAACGGACACGGTCGACTACGACATGATCGACCGAGCCGTGGCTGCAGCGGTGAAATCCGGCATCCCGATCAGCAACATCGTTCCGGTCTATCAGGCCTTCGGCGGCGGTAACTGGGAGACTTCCGACGGCGGCAGACAGGTCATGCCCACCGCCGAACAGATGCAAATCATGATCGATCATTGGGCCAAGCTGGTTCCGTCACCTGCCTTCGACTACACCTACAAATGGGGAACGCAGAACGGCGACACCGCATTAGAGAGCTCTCCGGAACTACAAGCCGTTTTCCGGGAGCACAACCTCGCAACAACTGGGACCGAACCGCCTCCCGTCGACACAAGCGACACCTTGTATGGCACCAGCGGCGACGATGTGTTTCACGGCGCCGGCGGCCACACGATGATCGGCTATGGCGGCAATGACACCTATTATGTCGATGACATCCGCGACAAGGAGATCGAGGCTGCGGGCGGCGGTACCGACAAAGCATTCGCCTCCGTAAGTCATGCGCTTGCGGCCGGATCGGAAATCGAGCTTCTTGCCACCAACAATCCGGCCGGCACTACGGCGATCAACCTGACCGGCAACGAGTTCGCCCAGACCATCGAGGGCAATGCCGGCGCCAATTACATTAGGGGCGGCGGCGGCGCCGACACAATGACCGGCTATGGCGGTAACGACACGTACCACATCGACAATGCCGGCGACAAGGTAGTCGAAGCGGTGAGCGGTGGGGTTGACAGGGTTTACGCTGCCGTCAGCCATGCCCTTTTGGCCGGCTCAGAGGTTGAGCTCCTCGCCACCAACAATCCGACGCTCACGGCAGCAATAAACCTAACCGGCAACGCGTTCGGTCAAGCCATTTTTGGCAATGCTGGCGCAAACGTCATCAACGGCGGCGGTGGCGCAGACAAGATGGTCGGCTATGGCGGCAATGATACCTACTATGTCGACAACGCCGGTGACAAGGTAGACGAGGCGGTGGGCGGCGGCACCGACCGGGTCTTCACTTCGGTGAGTCACGCCCTATTGGCCGGCTCGCAGATCGAGCTCCTCGCCACCACCAATCCGTCCGGTACGTCTGCAATCAACCTGACCGGCAACGCCTTTGCCCAGACCGTCCAAGGCAATGCTGGCGCTAATGTCATCAACGGAGGCGGCGGTGCCGACATCTTGACCGGTAACGGAGGCAATGATGCCTTCGTGTTCAACAGCGCTCTTGGAGCCGGCAATATCGACAAGGTCACCGATTTCGACAAGCTCCAGGACAAGATCCAGCTCGACGACGCCGTTTTTGCCGGGCTTAAGCTTGGAGGCCTTTCATCCGACGCTTTCTTTGCTGGCACGGCTGCGCATGATAGCTCCGACCATATCATCTACAACAG
The DNA here is from genome assembly GCF_040321335.1 of Mesorhizobium sp. M0437. Lineage (NCBI taxonomy): Bacteria > Pseudomonadati > Pseudomonadota > Alphaproteobacteria > Hyphomicrobiales > Phyllobacteriaceae > Mesorhizobium > Mesorhizobium sp. M0437. Next base: position 75,398 of record NZ_JAMYRK010000025.1, on the reverse strand, counting down.
TTCAACCGGAGCGCTCTCTTTCGACAGCGACGGTATCGGCGGCGCAGCTCAAATACAGTTCGCCACTCTCTCTCCAGGTCTCTCGATTACGGCAGGTTCATTCTTCGTGACGTGAAAGAGCTGGAGCGGCGGACCTTCAGCTCGAACCGGTCCGCCGCTTTTAATCTTTGCTCAAGCACCGGACTTTCCAGGCGAAGTGACCAGTCTGGGTTGTGCTCTCCTCCTGGAGCTAGTCTCTCATGTTCCCTGTCAAGGTTGAAGGCAAGAAGGCTCGCCTGCTTGGCAGGTTTGCGAAGCAGTCGGACCGGCTGAAGCTGCACAGGGCTGGGGGTGGAGCTCAGAGACGACGATTGATCAGACTTTCATCCGCAGGTTGGGTACCGGCCTTCCGTATCTTCGTCTCGGGGCTGTCCGGTCTAGAGGGCGGGCGACGGGCGCATCGGCTTGGCCACATAACTAGCGACGGGAGTTCCCCACCGTGTCCCCACCCCCAACACTGTGCAGCGGGTTGGGTCGAGACCGGCTATGACGGCGCGACCTCCCGGCCGATGGCCCACAAGAAGGCGGCCGTCTCGCGTGCGATCGCAGCCACGACCACCGGCGGCTTCTTGCCGGCGGCGCTGAGGCGACGATAGCGGGCGCAGAGCCGGAGCTGCCCCTTCCAGGCAATATCGCGGACGGCCTTGGGCAGCCCCTCGAGCCGCACCCTCAGGGTCTCACTGACCCTGGCAGGATAGCGGTAAGTCCATGCCGCTTCGACCAGGGCGCGGCGGGCGCGTCGATTGCCGGCGAGCGTAAGGCTCGACCGGCGAACCGTGTCACCGGTCGAGCGCTCCCCCGGGACAAGGCCGAGAAAGGCCATCAACTGCGGCGGCGTATCGAAGCGACGCACATCCCCAATCTCGGCCGCAAATATCATTGCGACCAGGAACGAGGCGCCGCGCATGGCCTGATAGGCCTCAACGACTCGCGCCATGGACCAAGTTGGCACGACGGCGCGCAACTGCTCATCCAGGCGGTGTAGTCGCTGAGCCGCGTCCTCGATCGCGTCGATCTTCTCCTGGAACACGATCTGCTGCGCGGTATGCTCGAAGTTCTGTCGGGCAAGCCAGCGCCGGTGCGCCAATGTCCAATGACCGCCGTTCTGGTAGATCCGCCCATGGCGCAGTGGCGTTTGCGGCGCAGGTCGTCGGCTGCGGCTTCGCGGGATCGGACCAGATCGCGGACAGCCTCGTGGACTACGTCCGGCACCCACACCCCGATCAGTTCGCCCGCCCGATGCAGTCGCGCCAGCGTGACCGCGTCCCGCCGGTTGGTCTTGACGCGCTCGCCCGGCCGCTTCGGGATCAGGGCCGGCGCAACCACCATGCAGTCGTGACCAAGATCGCGGACCTGCCGGCACAACGCATAACCCGTCGGCCCAGCCTCGAAGCAGACGTGCAGTCGATCATACTTTCTTCCCAGCTTCTTGATCGTCCGCTCTGTCGCCGCCGGACTATTCTCGACCTCGCCGACGAACCGGACCTCGCCGGTGCGGCCGCCCTCCGCGATCGCAACCGCGTGCTTCTTCTTGGCTACATCAAACGCGACAAATGCTTCGCTATACACTCCCATGGCTCGCTCTCCGTGCGTGAGGATCGGCTCGGCCCATCCGAGCAACCCTCGTCTTTTAATCGCACGAAAGGGCGGGCCACCGTTCTCCGCCTCGGAACATGACGTCTAGTGCGACGTACCTTTCATAGGTTCGCCCGAAAAGTGGAACGGTGTCGTCCTTGTCCCCGTGATCTGCTTGAAAGAGGCCTTAGATGGTTTCACTCAATGTCAATACTGAGATCTGGGGATAGCTCGCCAGCGTCAAAAGCGCTCAGATGTCTGCAATTTGTCGCTTCCTTGACCTTGAGCAGAGATGCGGAGCTCCATTCAACTCGCGACACTCAATTATGCGCTTGTGATCGCCGAGGAGGGCAGTTTTCTGCGCGCGGCGCGGCGCGCCGGTATCGATCACACCGCGCTAAGCCGGCGCATCCGCGATCTCGAATACGAGATGGGAACAAGGATATTTCATCGCCATGCCCGCGGCGTTGGCCCAACCCCGGCCGGCGAGCGTTTCCTCGATCGTCTGCGCTCCGTGCTGCTCGAACTGGACAATACTCTGACGCTGGCCAGGACGGGCATTAAGGATGAACAACAAAGGCTTTCCATCGGCTCCAACGGACTCATCCTCTCCGGGCGAGCGCTGGATGCAATCATTGAGTTCGGGAAATGTCATCCAAATGTGACCGTCAGCTTAATAGAGGGGTCCCAACCCGAGCTCAAGGCTCTGGGCGGCATCGAGGTCGACGTCACCGTGACCTCCTCCTCGCGATCCACTGGCGGCGCATTCGAGCTGAGATTGTGGAAGGATACCCTAGCCGTCGTTCTCGCTTCAAATCATCCTCTCGCAAGCCGCCCCGTGATCGAGTGGTCGGACCTTGGCCAGGAGACGCTGCTCGTCCGCAGGGGCGAAGCATTTCTGCTCGCCGATGCTGTTGGAAGCGGCGTGCAGTTTCCCGCAATTGTCGAACATCACGTCAATGCGGGCATCCTTCTGCGCCTCGTCGGAAACGGCCTTGGAGTCGCTCTGATCCACGATGGAGACGGCAACAGCGTTCCTGACGGCGCCGTCTGCCGCAAGCTGCGGATCGGGGGCAAGCCGATCCAGATCACCAGTTTTGCCCGTTGGCGTCCGGACAACGCCAATCCTGCCCTGCCGGTATTCATCGCGTTCCTGCGCGATCGATATTCGTCCTGATTGACGGCCGCAATGACCCCAATAGTCATCCGCCTTCAGGGTTCGTCGGGCTCTGGCAAAGGCTCTGTCCGTTGCCATGAGCCGGGTCAGAATCGGCGCCATCAGCTTGCCGGATCGGCGACTATCTGTCCGGTCACGTGACCGCGCAATTCGCCATAGGCGACGAGGTCGCGATTCACGGCGTCGGGCAGTTCGACCGTGATCTTGACCGACCGGCTATCGGGAATGGCGGAGAGTTTCAGCTCAGTCATGCAGCACACTTCGATGCCGCACCCGGTCAGCACCGTAGGACTCGGTGATGCGCACCAGATCGCTGAGCGCGGAGCGGATTTGCGGCCATGGAAATTCGGAGCATTCCTCCCATGGCTCGCTTTCGCGCAATACGGCGTCGAGTTTGCCTGCCACACCGGCGAGAGTGGTGGCGGGGGTGGTTGAGAACGCCTGCAGCAGATGTTGCATTTTCTCGCCAGCCTCGCGCTCGGCTCTGAGCGCTGCGGTGTAGCCAGTCTCCTCGGCAGCCGCGTCCCAGCGGGCCTGATGTGCCGCGAAATCAGCTTGGGCCTTCGTCCGGAGAGCCGCCATATCCGGCGCTTTGCCGAGCACTTCATTGAGCATCTCGATCGAATGGGCCGTCACCTGCTCACCCTCGGCCAGGCGGACGGTCACACAGGGAAAGCCGACGCTCTCGACAAGCTTTGTCTCCAGGCGCTGCTGCCTGCGGCACAGCCGCTCGATCTGTTTGTGGACTCTCTCCCATTCCCGCCAGAGCGCCAGTGCAGGATCAGAACGCATATGGGTCCTTCCGGCGTCGCCTGCGGACGCGTTACCTTCAAGCGTCCACGCGGTAGTAGCCACGACTGTTCCCTCAAGCACTCGCCTGCGGGTGACGAATGGCAGACTCGTGATATTGTCGGAATCGGTCATGATCCGAGCTCCTCAGAAGCTTAGGTTGTGGTCAGGCCGGGTAAGGTGTTGCACCACCTTATTCGGCCGTTTTCACACGGGCTCGTCCTGCCCCGGTCGAGTATTGTCTGGGGCTGAGCGAGTGGAGTGTCCACTCTACGGTCTTAAACGAAACCGCCGGCATCGTCAAGACTTTTGGCATCAAATGATGCGTTAGGTATAATAATGATAACGAGTGAGCAGCTGCGGGCCGCCCGCGCACTTTTGCAATGGGATCAAAAAGCCCTCGCCGCGAAATCAAAAGTTTCCGTCGCGACCATTAAGCGGCTTGAGCCAATCGCTGGCATGTTAAAGGCCAACCAGGTGACGATCGAAGCACTGAAACGTGCGTTGGAGGCCGGCGGCGTCGAATTCATTCCCGAAAATGGCGGCGGGCCTGGCGTTCGGCTGGCACGCCCTCTGGAAAGCAAATGACTTACACCAAACGGACGGCAAAGGCTTCGTTCATCCGTCCGGCCTAGTGTCTTCGACAGTGGTTGCTGTTTGTCCACCTACAGATCCGCTTACGATTGTAATTGTTGCAGATCGAGTGGGCTCACTCGAAATGCGGGAGCATCCTGCGACCTCAAAGCCGGATTGGCGCGCGAGCATGCGAATTGCATAGGCAGAAATCAGCCCGCGGCCCGGCTGGCCAACGGGTGGGGATTGGCACGTTTCCAGCCCTGCCTGCGCTCGACCGCCACGGACCGAGCAACCAGATGCTGATCGTCGTATCGTAGGCCGCCAGCCGCACTCTTCTTACAATCTCATTGAAAACAGGACCGATAAGATTAGCCGGTCCGATTTCCATGATGAGGATGGTCCCCGGCAAGAAGGCCAACGCGCTGAAGACGTCATCCCAGTCGATATCGCCCCAGCCGAGCGGCATGTGCGGGTCACCTATACCCAGCGCTGCATCCTCCTGCGGAAGGTAGGTTCCGTGGAAGCCCTTCGGGCGCCGAAGGAATCATGGACATGCAGGTGCCCCGCAACCGGAGCCATGGCCCGCAGCTGCTCGCGGAAGGTGAGATGGCAATTACAGAACCGATGCCATTCTCGAAACGAGCTTCGTTCACCCAAGTGCGATCGAGCGGTCTACGCTATTGCCAGAGGGCCTACATTAACTCGGATCGGACCGCGACGACCTCGAGTCTCACAAAGCAGACTGCCTGCCCCGAACCTGGAAGCTCTCAAGAGCACCTCTCGTTCAGACAGACTTGATACTGAGAGCCCCTTTCTCAAGCTAAACTATTACAGGTTCACGCAAATCACCTTGTCATCGTGGCGAATTCATCAGCCTCCAGAGCTGGAGGAACTGGCAAGATGCGCGGCATGAGGCAAATCAATTCGAGCGCCGGAGGCCCTGCCGCTGCAGAGTTTCCGGGTTTGCGTTTCATTTGCTGCGGCGTGCTCGCAGATCCCAGGAAAAGACCGGTGAAGTTCGCAACACGTTGAATTCTCGGCGACACGCAGAGGTTACAGCTCGCCTTTATGTACGCCGCAACGGCTCAGATCTGTCTGGGTTCGGTCCACTCGGCGCCCGAGAGGCGAAGATTTCGGGATCGAGGCGCTTGGTCCACTGCGCGCCAGACAGAGCGATCCGATCCGTGTCATACTGTCAGGCAAGACACTAGCAATTTGGGGGCCGCAGCAAATGAAAGAAGAGAACGACGTTCAGAAGTTGGTGCGCACGCTGCGGGCTCGAGCACCTGATGACGCGGCTGAATTGCTGGCCCGAGAATCTCCCGAGTTCATCCGCGACACACTAAAGCTGTTGCCGGACGGGCACGCCCGTAAGGTGGCCGAGCATTTGCCACCGCATATGCGGCCCATCAGGTCTCATGGCAGTGGCAAGGATTTCGCGGTCCCCGACTCGCTCGTCGAGCTGATGGACCCGATTCCCGCCAGCGTTCCTGTCGCGACGACGGTTGCCGCGGCAGTGGAGGCGGTCAGACGCGCCAAGGTGCCGACCGAGCTCACTTATCTCTACGTCACGGACGAGGGCAATAAACTGGTTGGCCTGGTGGTCCTGCGCGATCTGATGCTGAGCGAAGCGGGCGCGACGGTGGATCAGATCATGCTGCCCAGGCCGTTCGCCCTTAATGTCGGTCTGTCTTTGAGCGACGCCTGCAAGGCAGCAGTACGCCGTCAGTACCCTGTCTATCCGGTGGTGGACGCGGAGAACCGGCTGCTCGGGCAGGTTCGCGGCTGGCGCTTGTTCGAGCAGCAAATCATCGAGATTTCCGCTCAGTCTGGCCAGATGGTGGGTGTCCAGAAGGAGGAGCGTTCTTTTACGCCGCTGTTTTCAGCCTTCTTGAAGCGTCATCCGTGGCTGCAGCTGAACCTGCTGACGGCCTTCATGGCCGCTTTCGTGGTCAGTTCATTCACAGGCACGATCGAGAAGATCGTCGCCTTGGCGGCGTTCCTCCCGGTCTTGGCCGGGCAGAGCGGAAACACCGGCTGCCAGGCACTCGCTATGACGCTGCGTGGCCTTGCCCTAGGGGATGTGGACAAACGACCGAAGCTGCACCTGGTGATGAGGGAGGGCGCGCTCGGGATCGCCAACGGCGTGCTCGTCGGCCTTGTTGCGGCTGCGGCGATGTGGTTCTACGCCTCGCGGCAACCGGAGTCGGCGGCCCAGGCACCCATGCTGGCACTTGTGATCCTGCTTGCCATGTCCGGATCGTGCCTCATGTCCGGAATCTCCGGCGTGCTGATCCCGCTGGGCCTGCGGCGAGTCGGCGCCGATCCGGCGGTCGCTTCGGCGATCTTCCTCACCACCGTAACCGATATTGTAGGCATGGGCCTGATGCTGGGGCTGGCCACCATGCTCGTGCTGTAGCAAGACGCGTCCGGTGACGCGTCCCTGGGAGTCGGGGGCGATAAGCTGACCTCGTCGCGTTCAACGAAGTAGCAAGAGCCAGGCCGCATCGCGCACGCGTCGTGAGAAGCACCTTCCGGCAGCTCTCCGACCCTTGCGCAACGCGACGAAAGACCTTTGGATGAGCCGTAGGTGACCTTGAAGCCTCATCCGATGACCAGATACGCGCAGAATCGCGCAAACAATATTAATCTTGCCGGCTGTGCGATCCGCCACTGATGATGATTTGAGTTAGTTGCCACTAGTGCCGAATACTTCAATTATGTACAGCAACGCTGAGAAGATGTTTTGACGACCAGCGCAGCCGAAATACCAATAACCCGATAGTTTGTTGCGCCGCTGCAACAGCTGCTGAGACTCGCATGGTCTGGTGACAGTTCAGTCGCCTTTTTCTTGGAGCCGTGCTAAATCCTTCGCACTAGTCGGGTTTGGGGTGGGTTCTCGGCATGCAATCTTCGTTTCGAACGATCTTCGGCTTCGCCGCAGCGCTGCTTTGTACCGGCGTATTGCCGGCCGGCGCACAAGGTCTTTTTACGGCCTATGACGATGCGTTTTCGGCCCGCATCGCCAGTCCGGCCGACAACGGAACGCTCGCCCAGTTCGTCACAGTTGCCGTCAACGCGGGACAATACGATCAGGCGATCTCCTCAATCGAGCAGTATCTGATCAAATATCCCCGCGATGCGCGCGCCCGGCTGGCGGCCAGCCGGTTGTATTACCATGTCGGCTCCTATGAATTGGCCCGGCGGCAGGTGCAGTACGGCATCGAAGTCGGCGGCCTGACCGCAAGTGAGCAGCAGGAAGCCGTTCGCCTGCTCGCCCGCATCGAGCGCGCCTTGCGTGGCGTTACCTGGGAACTCGCCCTGACCGGCGGCGTGTTCAGCGCATTTACCGATTTTGAGCCCGGCGGGGCGCAGGACGACGACAGCTTCGTCTCGCCTTATGGGCGGGCGGAAGGCTTTGTCCGGTGGGACCTCGGCACGCCAAGCGCCGACGCTCTCGTTCTTTCAGGCTCGTTGACCGCAACACAGCGCTTTTTCACGGAAGACCTGTCGGTTCCGGGCAGCGAGAAGACCTTTATCCACGGCAACGCCGCGATCACCTGGGACAAGGGACTGCCGAACAGTGGGATCGATTCGCTGCGCCTGCTGCTTTCGGCGTTCACAGTTACGGATCGCTTCGACAGCGATATCCACGAGACCGGCATCGGCGTCAGTGGGCGCTTTCTGGTGCGCCCGACGGTCGAGACGACGCTTTTCGCAGGCGGCGGCTACATCGATCTAAGCGCCTCGCAAGGCATTTTCGCCGATAGCAGGGTTTTCTATGAGGCGGGCGGCAGCTACCGCTTCCGCAATGGCCAGGCGCTCGGCCTGCGGCTGGTCGGCTCGAATGACTTCGCCTCCGGATCTGGCGAAATCGGCCACAGCTACACGGGCGAGGTCCGCTATGGCGGCCTGTTGATGAACGTGCCGGATCTTTTCGCATGGTCGCACCAGATCGCCTTTTCGGCCGGCCACAGCAACACTCCCGATCTGTCCGTCGGCATCGGCACAAATATCAAGAGCGACTTTTGGCGCATTGCCTCGGAAAGCGATTTTCAGCTGACGGAGGCGCAGAAGATCAGCGTCGATCTCGCCTATCGCGAAACCAACTTCGACATCGCCAACCGCGACCGAAAATCGTTCGAAATGCTCATGAGCTATACGTTGACGCTCAATTGAAAGAGGCCGCGATGAGGACCCCGTACCGTCAGATCGCCATTTTTATCGCCTGCCTTGCCTTTGCGGCACCATCCGCCGCTGAGACGGTCGGGTCGATGACGGCCTACCAGACCAACATCGTCCGCAACAACGGCGGGACAATGAACGTTGGGGCCGGCGTCGAACTCGGCGACCAGCTGCGCAGCAATCCCACCGGTCTTGGAATGCTGGTGTTCCGGGACGAATCGAGCGCCAAGATTGGTCCGAACACCAGCCTGACGATCGACGAGTTCGTCTACAATCCGGGCTCCGGATCGGGAAAGATCGACATCGGGATGAACAGCGGCCTGGCCCGTTTCTATGGCGGCCAGGTTTCGAAAGGCGGCGTCATGCAGGTTGCGACGCCGCATATGGTGCTCGGGGCGAGAGGCGGCATCATCGAAGTGCTGGTGGCAGCCGGCCAGACCGTCGGCATTCTGCGCGCCGGCCGCATGACCTGCACGATCAATGGCAAACGGCTGGTCATCACAAACCCGGGCTACGCCTGCACATCGGAAGGTGGCAAGCTGCTGACCGGCTACGGCGGAATCGACACCTTCCCGATATTGGACAGCATCGACCGGATTGCCGGCACCGGCCTGCCAGGCGCACCGGGTCCGGGATTGGACGTAAGCGCCCTTTGTGCGTCGGCACTCGGCGGCTCGCTCAAAGTCTGCGACTCCACCGACGGCGCATTGCCAGGAGTGGTCATGGAGTTCCCCGACACCCCAACGCCACCCGTGGGCGGCGGCGTGAATAAGGGCGAGTGTCAGGGTGAGGGTTGCTGCTACTACTGTGAATAGGCCTGGCCGTACGACATGAGCCTCTTGGTCGGTTGGCGCTGGGCTGATTGGCGGCAAGCTGCCAGGAGTAAGATATCCGGCCTTTTGGTCGTGCTCCTGCTGCTCGCTTGCCATTTGGCTTTCGACGGGCCGCTGTCGCGCCTGCGTGAGCGGACGTACGACTTCTACCAGTTTCTCGCTCCGCGCCAGGCGACGAGCAATCCTGTCGTGATTGTCTCGATAGACGACGCCAGCCTCAAGGCACATGGGCGATGGCCCTGGAACCGGGGCCTCTTGGCCGATCTGGTCGATGGCATCACCAAGTCCGGCGCCGCGGTCATCGGGCTTGCGCTGGTGCTGCCCGAGGCCGACACCTCGCCTGAGGGCATCGCCGGAGACAAGCGCCTGGCAGCGGCGCTGGCCAAAAATCGAACGGCGCTTGCTGTCAGCCTGGGCAATGAGGCGACGGTTTCAGATGCAGGGCCCAAAGCCGGCTGGTCGATCGTCGGGCAGGTACCAGACACGCTTCCCGGCTTCGCCGGCCTGACCGGCTCGCTTGCCGAATTCTCCAACGCCGCCGCGGGCCTCGGCGTAATTCGCACCTTGCCCGATCCCGACGGCGTACTGCGCCATGTGCCGCTGCTGTGGCTTCGCAATACCGCTCAAGGCGTGCAGCTGTGGCCGTCCTTCGCGCTCGAGCTTCTTCGCCTTTACGCCGGGCAGGACGGCTACATAGCCCGGATGAATGCAGCCGGGTTCGACGCACTCAGGATGGCCGGCGCCATCGTGCTGCTCGAGCCGGAGGGGAGCATCCGCCTCTGGGAAACCGCCACGGATACGCCGCGTATATCTGCCAGCACTATCCTTTCGGGCGGCAGTGATCCACGGCTGCGGGACGCCATCGCCATTGTCGATCTGTCGGCCGTGGGACTGACGCAGTACCTGCCCACCCCGACACGTCCAGCGCGACCAGGCGCGGACATCCACGCCGATGCAATCGGCCAGTTGCTTGCCGGGCGCTACCTAACAGAGCCAACGCATGCGCGCACGGTGGAGCGGCTCTGGTTTGTCCTCAGTGCCGTCATTTTCATCGGACTTTCCGGAGTGCTCGCCGGGCGTGTCGTGCTTGGTGCCTTGGCTCTCGTGCTGCTTGCCGTCACGCCGTTCGTGTTCGGCGCTCTCGAATACAGCCTGCAGGGTGCACTCTATGACCCGCTGCAGCCGGCGCTTGCGACGATCCTGGTAGCCGGCTTCGAAGGCTATGTTCTCTACAGGCGCAGCGAGCAGCGCCGGTCCACCCTGGCACGGCAGTTCTCCCAGTATCTGTCGCCTTCCGTGGTGCAGCGCCTCGCAAGCTCAGACACCGAAGCGATCCTGTCCGGCGAGAAGCGCGAGATCACGATCCTGCTCAGCGACATACGCGGCTTCACGACGATGAGCGAACAACTCGACACCCAGGAAATCGCAAAGGTGGTCAACCACTTCCTCGGCATTGCGACCGATGAGATCCTCAAGCGCGACGGCACCATCGACAAGTTCATGGGCGACGCGGTGCTGGCCTTCTGGAACGCGCCGCTTGATCAGCCGGACCATCGCGAGCGCGCGCTCGACGCGGGCCTTGCCCTGATCGAACGGGTGAAGCGTGAAGACGCCGCCTTCAGCGCGGACGGCCACCCCTCCATCGCAATCGGCGTCGCCATCGAGACGGGCATTTGCTCGGTAGGCAATTTCGGCTCCGAACGGCGTTTCGATTACACCGCGATCGGCTCTCCGGTGAACCGCACGGCTCGGCTCGAGTCGACGACCAAGAAGCTGGGCATCCCCCTGGTGCTTGGTCCCGGCTTTGCGGCAGGAGCGCCGATGCCGGTCGTCCAGGCGGGCGCCTTTGAACTCCAGGGTTTCAAGGGCGAGGTGCCGGTTTTCACCGTTCCGGAGATGCAAGCTGCTCACCAAGGTATGAGCCGCGAAGTGGAGAGCCAACGTGGTGAGCAATCTGGCGCCCCTGCCGTGGTGGTTGGTTCGCCGCCATCCGTGCAAATGGCACCGCCTGATCTTGCACCCCGAACCCGAAGCACACGCTGACCGGATCCAGCGGATCGCGGGGTGCCGACCTGCTTTGTGAACTAATACTGCTGGGGAGGCCTAGGTGTCATCAAACGGCCCTTTAATTGCGGGTGGCTGTCAATCCGGATCAGCGCGACAGCCGATGAGACGCGGATAGACGGCGAAGGGATCCGTCGAGGTAACCCCGGCAATGATTGTCGAGGCCGCCGAATTTTCGAGCGAGAAGATAGGCCGTGTTATCCAGTTCACCACGAATGGCAGCACGGCTTCGTTGAGTTCGCCGGCGCCACCATGTGGAGGCAGCGCGTGGTTCAGATTGTTTATCCTCGCCGCCGGATCATGCGCTCGGGATGTTCCCAAGAGCATCCAGCCGTAGCACTCTCCGAGCTGCCCTAACGAGAGAGTTCGCTGGCCGGGATTATGGCCGTTATGAACCTGACGCAATCGATGCAGCTGGCGCTGGCCTCGTCGGGCGCGTGGGCGGTCTATCGACATCAATCGGTCGCCGCGGATGTTGGGATGCGCATGCGTCGGCGCACGTAGCGTCGATACGCCTTGGGCATGTGGGCGTTGACAGTGACATGGCCGGAGCGACGTGTTTCAGACGCCGAGCAATTCCAAGGACTGAGCACCAGAACCGAACCTCCCGACGGATTTTCGCGAGCTGGATTCCTCCCTCCCTCCTTATCAAAACCGCCGCTCGCGAATTCGCTGGCGAGTATATCTCCGATATGATATACATATATCACTCACAGGATATACAAATGCCGCTCTTCATTCGCGATCCCGACGTCGATGCCATGGCCGTCGAGCTGCAGCAGATTACCAAGGCGCGCAGCAAGACGGAGGCCGTCAGAACCGCCTTGCGCCATGAGATCGAGCGCAACCGCGGCAGCGTCCCGCTGCGCGAGAGACTTGCCAAAGTCAAGGAAATGGCGCGGCGGATCGGGCCAGCCAACCCTGATTTCGATATGAAGAAATTCACCGACGAAATGTGGGGCGACGACTGATGTTCGTCGATGCCTCGGTGATCGTTGCCATCCTGAACGAGGAACCTGGCGCGGAAGAACTGGAAAAGCGGCTCGCGGCCGCGACCAAGCCGCTGTATATCTCCCCGCTCGTCCGGTTCGAGGCAGTCCAGGGTCTCGCGCGAGCATCGGCCGAAGCCATCAAAAAGAACGCCAAGCCCACAGCCAACATGCTGGCGCAAGCCCGTGATACCGTCGACGCCTTTTTGATCGAGATCGCCGGCAAGGAAATCACGATATCCGGCGACATCGGCGACCGGGCGATCGAAGCCAGCATGAAATACGGCAAAGCAGTCGGGCACAAAGCCGATCTCAATTTCGGCGATTGTTTTGCCTATGCTTGCGCGAAGGCTCATCGGCTTGCCCTGCTTTACAAGGGCAATGACTTTTCACAAACTGATCTGGCGTAAGGCTTTCCTGGCCTTGCATCGCGGCGCGAGAGCCATGCAGACGCTCGGTGTCGTAAGCCGACTATTCCCGCTGATTATGAGCGATCAAAGACGTCGACCATCCGGTCTCGCGAGGTCCGCATCGTTCCCGGTCCGATGCGGTATGTCTGCGATGATGACGCGAGCAAAATCCGCTGTCGTTAACGTCTTAAAATGCGCGGATATTCAGCTTGCATCGGAGCTGCCTGTCTCAGAAAATCGGCCGAGTGGCCGAATGACATGATGCTGCGTGGGATGAGCGAGCATTACCGGAAATCGAGCTTACCGACATTGTCCAGGTAATTGAGCACGAACCGCTCAAACCAGACGGCTGACGTCGGCTGATCGAGCTGTCCAAAACTGCGGGTCGGTTCTCCAGCCGATTGCGACCTTCTCGGCTCAGGGTGAACAGTGGCAGGGGCGAGGAGGAAGTCGTCGCGCGCCTGAGGTTCGCCGCCGATCCATAGGCGCTGTCGGCGGCCAGATATTCCGGCTTCAGGCCGAAGCGGTCCGCGGTCCTGTCAATCCTGGTGCGCGCGGTTCCCACCTCAGCCTGCCGGATCGCGCGGGTCGCCTCGACGTCCAGGGTGACGCGTTGAGCGGTCACTCCGTTCACTACCCAAAGCTGTGCTTCTTCGTCCGTATGCGGAACTGATTGGAGGGTATCTCGCTGGCCACAAACTGCGCGGCATCCGTCCGCAGCTGTGATAGGTTCGGGTATGGGCATGCAATGACCGAAGTACGCAAGCTCGCGGCAATCCTGGTGGCGGACATCGTCGGCTTCAGCCGTCTGACGGCGAGTGACGAGGATCGTACGCTCGCTCGCATCCGCACGCTGCGAAGCGACCTCGTCGACCCGACCATCGCAGTTCATCGGGGTCGGGTCGTGAAGAGCACCGGCGATGGCGTGCTGTCCGAGTTTCGGAGCGGCGTTGACGCGGTCCGCTGCGCTATGGAGCTGCAGGTAGGGATGCTCGAGCGCAATTCCGGATTGCCGGCAGAGCGTCGAATTGAACTGCGCATCGGTATTCATATCGGCGATGTTGTCGAGGAAGCGGATGGCGACCTGATGGGCGATGGCGTCAATATCGCTGCTCGTCTGGAGGGCATAGCGAAGCCAGGAACCATCTGCCTGTCTGAAGATGCCTACCGTCAGGTGCGGAGCCGGCACGACCTCGCGATTTGTGATCTCGGCGACAGAGTCCTTAAGAACATTGCTGAGCCGATGCGTGTTTATGCGCTGGAGGTCGGTACGTCTGCCCGTCGCGAGCCACCTGTCTTAACCGGCGCCACACCGGCTCCGCTCGCCCTTCTCGACAAGCCGTCCATCGCCGTGCTGCCCTTCATCAACATGAGCGGCGACGCCGAACAGGAGTTCTTTACCGACGGCCTGACAGAGGACATCATCACCGATCTCTCCAATGTACCGGGCTTCTTCGTAATCGCCCGTAACTCCACCTTCGCCTACAAGGGCAAGCCTAGTGATGTCCGTCAGATCGCTCGCGATCTAGGGGTCAAGTACATACTTGAGGGCAGCGCGAGGCGGTCCGTCAAGCGTTTGCGTGTAAATGTGCAGCTGATCAACGCGGCGGAAGGCGGCAATCATGTCTGGGCCGAGCGTTTCGACCGCGAAATCGCCGACATCTTCGACGTTCAGGACGAGGTCACGCGACGCGTTGTTGAAGCGATTTCTGGCAAGCTCAGTGAAAGGAACATTGTTAGCCGTTTTCGACCGTCAAATCTCGAAGCCTATGATCTTTGTGTTAGGTCGCGAGGCAAATGGAACATTTCCAGATCAGACAACAGCGAGGCGCGTTCAGCTTTGGAACGTGCCGTTGCACTCGATCCAAACTACTGTGAAGCGCACAGCAATCTTGCCATCTCACTGCTGTTTGGCTGGATTATTTGGAGAGAACCACAGGTACCCGGCCGCGCAAAGGCTCTGATGCACGCACAACGGGCCGTGGAAATCGATCCCGGCGATTCCAACGTTCGCAGGATCCTGGGCTGCGTTCAGCTTTTTGAGCGCAATTGGGATGAAGCAAAATCTCAATTCGATGCTGCCATTCGGATAAATCCCAACAATGCAGATGCGGTTGCATGGATTGGTGAGCTTCAAATCTACTTGGGCAAGCCGCAAGCGGCGCTGATAGCTTGTGCAGAGGCGCTGCGTTTAAATCCTCGTCCACCCGGTTGGTATTTCTGGATCGTTGGAATGGCGCAGATTTCCACCGGTCAGTACGAAGAAGCGGTTGTGTCCTTGAGCCGGGAAGAAACCTACGGGACAGGTTCGAGGGAGCACCTGATTGCCGCGCTTGCCCTTGGCGGCCGCTTGCCTGAGGCACAGGAGGAAGCCCGCCTATTTCTTGCGGGCAATCCAGGTTGGACGATCGGCGAACTAGTAGCGAACTTGCCATTTAGGAGCATGAGTGCTGCCCAGCCCTTTGTCGATGGCTGGCGTCTGGCGGGCTTGCCGGACTAGGCATATTTCGGCGTTGGTGAAACCCCCGCACGCCACCAGGTGGCGGACGTAGCGCCACCGGCGCGAGTCCGCGAAAGCGCTATCGACCGCTCCATCGCTGCAAGTTGCCGTCTCGGTTCCGGCCGCGGCCGGTCGAAGGATACGCGACGACCTGAAGGTCGGCTGCTGGCGGATTTGTCGAAAACGTCCTCGGCCAAACCATTCAAGCGGCTTGCCTAGAACACTACGTCCTAGTGTTTTGCGTGCCCTCCCCGGTTGTCAGTCGCCGCGCATGGTCGCCTGGAACGTCGGCAGATGCTTCCTTTGTGCCTCGAGCATTTTCTCGCGATAGACGCCATAGATGACGTCGGTGTCGTGCAGTGTGACGCCGGCAATTGTCGGCGAGGCAAAAACCGGCAGTTCGATGCCGCGTTTCGAAAGCGCCTCGGCGGTGCGGGCGATCAGCTCATGCGCCAGGATCATGGCAAGCACGGTCGACGAACCGGAGACCGGCCGGCTCCAGCCCTCGACCGGCACGATGGCATCCTCGATCGGCGAGCAGGTGTCGATGACAAGGTCGGCGGCATCGGCAAGCCGTTTGCCGGAAGAGTGCGTCGCCGGCTTGTCGAGATTGTTCTTGCTGGTTATCGCAACGACGAAGATGCCGCGTTTTTTCGCATAGAGCGCGGTGTCGATGCCGGACGAATTGCGGCCGCTGTGGCCAAAGATGATGATCGAATCGCCTTTGTTCAGCGGCTGGTGATCGAGGAATTTCTCGGCGTATTTCTCGGTCCGCTCCAGCCACAGAAGTTCGCGCACGCCGCCGGCGCCGAGCACGTTATGCCACATGACACGCGGGTCGGTCAGCGGATTGAAGCCGATATAGCTGCCGTAGCGCGGAAATACTTCCTGGACAGGCAACACCGAGTGGCCCGAGCCGTAAAGATGAACCAACCCGCCACCCTCGAGCGTGTCGGCAAAGCGGCTGGCCGCTTCGCCAAAGGCTTCGGCATTGGCTGTCGAGGCCTGTTCGATGAGAGCGGCAAGGCGAGGTATGTAAAGATCGGACACGTCGGTACTCCTGTTATGTGTCGGCTTCGGTATGGCTCAGCTTCTTGCGGTTGGCGCCGCGCGACCGGCACGCAGCGTCGAGCGGATTTCGTAGCGGTCGCCCCGCATGACCGAGACGGTGAATTCGAACGGGCCGCGCTCGTCGGTGGTGATGCGCTCGACCACGAAAGCGGGGCTCCCCGCAGGCAGATCGAGCAACTCGGCATCCGCCGCCCCGACCGCGCCAACACGGTAGTTTTCGCGCGCCGCGACCGGCACGATGCCGTAATGGCGTTCCAAGGCTTCGTAGAGCGAGCCCTGCAACAGGCCGGCATCGAGAAAGCCGGGCACGCGCGCGGCCGAGAGTTGCGCAGTCTGAATACCGATCGGTTCGTTGTTGCCGAGCCTGAGCCGCCGGATGCGCACCACCGGGTCGCCCTCCTCGATCTCCAGCGCTCCGGCCGCGGCGGCATTGGCGGTGGTCAGGCTGCAGTCGAGCAAGCGCGAGCCGGCGACCACGCCCATATTGCCCATTTCCTGGGTGAAGCTGGTGAGTTCGCGGGTGCCGGCGACCAGCGTGGTGGAGCGCACGAAGGTGCCACGGCCATGTTCGCGCCTGAGCAGTCCGTGCTCTTCCAGATTGCGCAGCGCGTGGCGCAGCGTGATACGGCTCACCCCGAACAGGGCGCACAACCTGTCTTCGGCCGGAATCTGGTCGCCGGTCGCCCACTCGCCACTCTTTACGATGGCGCGGATGGCCTCTTCCACCTGATACCAGAGCGGCTCGGGCCTTCGGCGGTCGGGCAGCTGGAAGCTGACTTGGCTCATCTTATCTGCCTCCACTGTGCTCCGGCGAGACCGGCCAGCGAGGCGCCAACGAGACCGGCGCGGGAGCCGAATTCGCCGGACCGCAGCACGACATCGCGCAGATGCGGCGGCAGCTGACGCTGCAGAGCCGAAAGCAGCGGCGGCCCTATCACGTCCAGCGCATCGGCAAGGCCGCCGGAAATCAGGACCGCCTGGGTGTCAAGCAGCGCGACCGCACCCGCCAAGGCAGTGCCCAGCCGGCGCGCCGGCAGCTCCAATGCGTCAAGGGCGGCCGTCTTGCCACCCCGGGCCGCCTCGACCAGCCTGCCGCCATTGGCCAGCCCGATCTGGCGCGCCGCGGCGTCGAACGCCCGCCCGGAAGCGAAGCGCTCCAGCCAGCCGCTGCGGTCCTCGCCTTCATCCTCGATGTCGGCGCAGGCCCAGCCGAATGAGCAGGCGCCGCCCCGTGCGCCGGCGACGATGTGGTTATTGGCCAGAACGGCGGAGCCGATACCGGTGCCGATCGCCAGCAGGATGGCATCGGACAGGCCTTTCGCGGCACCTTCGACCGCCTCGGCCAGCAGGGCGATCTGCGCATCGTTGCCAATGGCAACAGGCAGACGAGGAAACAAGGTCGCGACGTCGACACCATCGAAATAGGGCAGGTTCGGAACCCAGCGGCAGATCGAGCCCTCGACAAGCCCCGGCACCGCCAGGCCAAGTGCCTCGACCGGACCGGCCTCGGCGCGCAAGGCATCGATGCGGGCGACGAAGGCATCCAGGTTTGCCGGCGCAGGCTCGCGGCTCAGCATCTCCAGCCAGCGAACATCGCCGGTATGGATTGCGGCGCGCAAATTGGTGCCGCCAAGATCGATGGCCAGAACGCGTGTCATCGAGGGCGGCTCCGCTTGGCCGCCGCCCGGTCCTCGGAGCGCCAGCTCCACGACGCCACGGCGTCGTCGGCTCTGGTCGGCAGTGCGGTACAGATCCCGGTGCACGCGGCGCCAAAGCCGATCGGGCTGAGCGCAGCGTGTCGATCAACCATGCTCCGTCTCCCATTCGACATCGGCGTCCTTTGCAGCGACTCAGTGTCATTATAACGACATGACGTCGACCGCAAGTGCCTTGCAGTATGTTCGGGCATGGCCGGCAGGGGAGAATCAGCTCGAACTTAATCAGCTAATTGGTTGTTTTTACAGTTAATATTTCATGCTTATGGACCGCAGTGAGAAAACGTCGCAACACCGGCAGGAGCTCTCCACGAAGATAGCGCTTGCATCGTTGCTTCGGGTTGTCATAACGTCATGGACATCGCTGTGTGGCTATGCGGAGGGTCGGATGTCTTTGGCTTGGATTTCGAAACTGGCACTTGCTGCAGGGTTGTTGGCCTCGCCCACCATTGGTTGGGCGCAATCGGTCAACATCTCCTATCTGACCCACTGGTCACCCGAAACGGTCGCTTTGCTGGACGCCGCGGCCAAGGACTATGCCAAGAGCAATCCGGATGTGACCGTCACCGTGCGCGCCGTCCCCTTCGGCGATCTCCTGACGACACTGCGTTCCCAGGGCGGCAGCTCGGACGGGCCGACGATCGGCGGCATCTATGATTTGTGGCTGCCCGAACTGGCGCGAGACAAGCTGGTCGCGCCGGCCCCCGATGCGATTGCCGGCGAGGTCAAGAGCGCGTGGCCGGCCGGTGTCGTCAGTGCGGCCTCTGTTGGCGCCACGCTTTACGGCATTCCAAACGAGATCGACGTCTATGCGCTGAACTACAACAAGGAGCTGTTCAAACGGGCAGGCATTACAGCCGCGCCGAAGACCTGGTCCGAATTGAAGGATGCGGCCCAGAAGCTGACCAGGAAAGATGCCGGTCAGCAAGGCTTCGGCATGATCAATTCCTGGGCGGCTGGCGTCGTCCATCCCTTCGCCTCGCTGCTGGTCTCCAATGGCGGCGAGCTGGTCAAGGACGGCAAACCGATGCTCGACAGTCCTCAAGCCGGTGAGACTTTCCAGCTTTACGAGGACCTGATCAAGTCCGGCGCCAGCGATCCGCCGATGGCCACGGCCGACGCCAACACCACCGGTCCCTTCCTCGACAATTTCGTCTCCGGCAAGACCGGCATGATCATCATGGCCAACTGGTGGGAAAGCGCATTGAAGAGCGGCATGGGCGACAAGTTCTCCAATATCGCCACCGCACCCATCCCGGTCGGTCCGAGCGGCGAAAAGCCGCACTCGATCTCCTATTCATGGATGACCGTCGTCAACGCCAATGCCGGTCAGGCCGAACAAAAAGCGGCATGGGATTTCCTGGTGTGGCTGAACAGTCCGAAGTCCGGCAAGAACGGCGCATCGGCAATGTCGGATATTCTGATGTCGATGGGCATCCTGCCGACGCGGACCTCCGACATCGAAGCCCATAAGGACAAGCTCGGTTCCGAGTTCCTGTCCGGCTATGTCAGCGTGCTTGCCGACGCCAAGCCCTTCCCTGTCGTCCCGGGCGGCCAGGAATTCAGCGAATCGCTGCAGCAGACGCTCGAGGCGTTGCAGTATGGGCAGCTCTCGGCCAAGGATGCGCAGGCGAACGCGCAGGCCGATGCCGTCTCGATCCTGGAGCGTGCCGCCAAATAGCGAAGGCGCTGTTTCGAGAGCCCGACGCTTTGGAAGCAGAGCGATGATCAAGACCTATCGTGCCTCGGCGGGCATCATGCTGGCGCCTGCCGTGACACTGATCGGCGTTTTCATCCTGCTGCCGATGCTGCTCACCATCTGGCTGTCATTCCAAGATTGGTCGACGCAGACGCCTTTTTCCAATGCGAGCTTCATCGGCTTCGACAATTTTCGCGAAATATTCGGGCCGACCTCGGTCGGGCGGGATTTCAAGCGAGCGCTGCTCAACACCGCCATCTACACGGCATTGTCGGTGATGCTCATCCTGCCCCTTTCGGTAGTGTTCGGCTTGATGGTCCACCAGCGCGATGTCGCAGGCGGTACGGCGCTGCGGACCGTGTTGTTTTCCACCTACATGGTGCCGATGATCGCCGTGACGCTGGTCTGGTCGAAGCTCTATTCGCCGAGCGAGGGGCCGCTCAACCAGGTGCTCGGTCTCGCCGGCATCGGCCCGCAACTCTGGTTGTCCTCGCCAAGATCGGCGTTGATCTCGATCGTCGTCCTCAATGTCTGGCAGCAGATCGGCTATTTTACGGTGCTGGCCGTTGCCGGGCTGACCCAGATCCCA
This sequence comes from Mesorhizobium sp. M0437, assembly GCF_040321335.1. Taxonomy (NCBI): domain Bacteria; kingdom Pseudomonadati; phylum Pseudomonadota; class Alphaproteobacteria; order Hyphomicrobiales; family Phyllobacteriaceae; genus Mesorhizobium; species Mesorhizobium sp. M0437. Next base: position 55,187 of record NZ_JAMYRK010000025.1, on the reverse strand, counting down.
GGCAGTCTGTACGAGGCGGCGACGCTTGACGGCGCCAACCGGCGCGAACAGTTCCGCTTCATCACCTTGCCGCTATTGAGCCGCACGCTCTTGTTCAGCGCCGTCATTGCCATCATCAACGCCGTGCAAGTGTTCGAGCCGGTGGCGCTGATCACCCAAGGCGGGCCGGTCGGCTCGACCAACGTGCTGACCTACCATATCCGCCGAGTCGGCATCGAGCGGGCACAAGGCGGGCTGGGCTCGGCCATGGCAGTGATGCTGATGCTGTCGCTGATCGTCATTGTGTGTGCGCTGTTTGCATTCGCCAACCGGAAGGATGACGAATGAGCGCGCCGGGCCGCTCAGCATCGAGCCGGTTGGCGCGCAAACGCCTGGCGGGCCGCAGAGCACTGCTCGCCACGCTGATGCTGCTGGTTGCCGTGGCCTCCGCCTTCCCGCTGTTGTGGATGGTGCTCTCCAGCCTGAAAACGCCGGCCGAAACCATGCAGGTGCCGCCGGTGTGGATACCCCTCACGCCGACCCTCGAAGCATACGAGAAAGTGTCCGGCGTCATCAATGTCGGTCGCTCGATGTGGAATTCGCTCGTGATCGCCACGATCACCACCGCCGGCATTCTGGTCACCAGCATGATGGCTGGCTACGCCTTCGCCAAGCATCACTTTCCCGGCCGCTCACTGCTGTTTTCGGTGCTGATCGCCACCATGTTCCTGCCGCCGATCGTCACGCTGATCCCGCTTTACCGTCTCGTCGGATCAATTGGCCTGAACGCCAGCCTTGCCGGTATTATCGTGCCCAATCTCGCCAATGCGTTTGGCATTTTCCTGATGCGCCAGTTTATAGCCGCGTGCCCGACGATCTGATCGACGCAGCGCGGATGGATGGGGCGTCGGAACTCCTGATCCTGTTCAAGATCGTCGCGCCGAGCGTGGCGCCGGCAATCGCAGCACTGGCGCTGTTTGCCTTCGTCTATCACTGGAATAGCTATCTCTGGCCGCTGACCGTTCTACAGGGCAATGCACACGAATATCCGATCGTCATCAGCCTTAGTCGCCTGCTCAGCTACAATCGAGGCGCTCTCAACACGGGACTGGTGATGGCTGGCGCGACGCTTGCCGTGCTCCCGCCACTGGTGCTCTTCGTCTTCCTGCAGCGCTTCTTTGTGGATTCGATCGTCGGCTCGGCGATCAAGGGGTAGCGTCGGCGGCACTGCCGGCATCCGTCTGGCTGTCATCGGGACGCGCTGGTGCGCTGAACGGAGCTAAGCAGATGACCGCGTTCTGAGAGCCATCAGTTCATCAGTACAACTGGCCGCGAATGCCTCCACCACGTTAGCTGCAACTAGTGATCGCACGCTTGGTACCCGCCCCAGACCGTTTTCACAGCTCCCAGAAAAGCGGCGCGGCCCTGCTCGTTTGCAGACGTTCGGAAGGTCACGGGAAGGTAGTGATTGGACCCTGCGTTTAACGGTGACCTGCCTCATCTCGGGAAACTAGCCCCGATCGAGGAATTTGCGCCCCCGCGAGAAGCTCTCGCTTGAATAGTTGCTCGAACTCATGCGACGCGAGCTGGGTCAGAGCAGGACCGCGATCTTCAGCTGTTCGCTTCGCCCCGCTGCGGCTATTCCGCGCGAGGGCGTCGGCTTCGTTGATCTGGTTAGGGTTCTTTCTTCCGCAGGTCCTTTACAACATCGAGAAAAGCCCGCAGGGCGGGCGGCACGGCTCGATGTCCGGGGTAGTAGACCGCAACTTCTTCCGGTGCTGGCGTCCACGCGGTCAGGACCTTGCGTAGCCGGCCATCGGACAACGCGGCTTCGGCGGCCCAATCCGCCACATAGGCGATGCCCAGACCCTCTATTGCGGCTTCGACCATCAGTTCCTCGTCATCAAGGACGATGGGGCCGTTTGCCCCGATCACCAGTTCCTGGCCTGCGCGTTCGAACTCCCATCGATAGAGCTTGCGGCTGGGCATACGGTGGCCGATGCAATGGTGGCGTTGCAATTCCTCGGGCGTTCCCGGCTCCCCGAAGCGATCGAGATAGGCGGGTGACGCGATACAGATGAACGTCAACGCGCGTGCAAACGGCACGGCGATCATGTCTTTGGGAATTGATGTGATGAGGCGCACGCCGGCATCGAACCCGCTGGACACGATATCGATGAGCCGTCCCTCGACGACGATGTCCACGGTCACGTCCGGATGGCGCTCCGCCATCTGCGGAAGAACCGCGCGAACGAGAAGCCCGGCCACCAATCGCGGTGCGTTGATGCGGACCGTTCCTGCGACATTGCCCCGGAACCCCGCGACGCTGTCGAGCGCCTCGTCCAGCGAGGCGAGCGCCGGCTGAAGACGGTCGAGCAACCGGAACCCGGCTTCTGTCGGCGAGACGCTGCGTGTGGTGCGGTTCAGAAGTCGCACGCCCATGCGTTCCTCGAGCGCACGCATCGCATGGCTCAATGTGGAAGGTGCCGTGCCGATCTCGTCCGCTGCGCGGCGGAAGCTACGGTGTGTGGCAACGGCGACGAAGGCGGTGAGATCGTTGAGCGACGGGCGGGGCATTGATGGGGATTTTGCATTGTCCCATGCCGGTTTCAACGGCTAATGCGCGCAATGCGATTGCCCTATCTCCTGCCTGGATCAATTGGAGAAATGAGAAATGGAAAAGGCCTGGCTCATAACGGGTGTGTCTTCTGGTCTAGGCCGGCTGCTGGCGGAGAAGACCCTGATCAGGGGAGACCGTGTCGTCGGTGCCAGTCGCAGCGAGGACGCACTTCCCGACCTGCGTGCAAGTTACCCCGAACGGCTCCGCATCGTCGCAATGGACCTCAAGGACCAGAGCTCGGTCCGCGCCGCGGTCGACCGGGCCTTCGCGGCATCCGCTCGGATCGACATCGTCGTCAGCAATGCTGGCTATGGCCTGCTCGGCGCGGCTGAAGAGGCTGGCGATGTGCAGGTTCGGGACATCATCGACACCAATCTCATCGGCTCGATCACGCTCATCCAGGCGGCGTTGCCGCATCTGCGCAGCCAGGGTGGTGGTCGGATTCTACAGGTATCGAGCGAGGGAGGCCAGATCGCCTATCCGGCTTTCAGCCTCTATCACGCGACCAAGTGGGGTATCGAGGGGTTCGTCGAATCCGTGGCGCAGGAGGCTGCTCCCTTCGGCATCGAATTCAGCCTTGTGGAACCCGGGCCGGCGCGGACCGGGTTCGGCGGCAATCTCGCGCGGACCAAGCCGCTCGCGGCCTATGAGGGAACCCCCGCCGATCAGGTCCGCGAGGCGCTCCATGGGTCTTGGGTGATCAAGGGCGACCCCGACCGCATGACGGATGCAATGATCAGGCTTGCCGATCAGGATGGTCCGCTCCCGAAACGGCTGGTGCTCGGTGCCGAGGCCTATGCCGGCATCCGCAAGGCACTCGGCGGACGCATCGAGGAGCTCGACCGGCAGAATGACATCGCGGTTGCGGCGGATTTCACAGACGAGGAGTTGGCGCGGCTGTGACCCCCGGCTCCGGCCCGCTGCTCGTGCCCACCTCTTATCAAGACAGAAAGGAACATGAGATGCCTACACGTGACGCCGTCTACCCGGCCAACCGGCACGCGTTATACGACATCCACCGCTATTCCGCAGCCATTCGGTCCGGCGATCTTCTCTTCGTGTCGGGTCAGGTTGGGAGCCGTGAGGACGGCTCGCCCGAGCCCGTATTCGAGGATCAGGTTCGACGGGCCTTCGCCAATCTGCGCGCGGTCTTGGCGGCCGCCGGGTGCAGCTTCGACGACGTCGTCGACGTCACAACGTTCCACACCAACCCGGACGAACAGATCGAGACAGTTCTGGCCGTCCGAGCGGAAGAAATCGGTGCACCTCCCTACCCGAACTGGACCGCAGTCGGCGTCAATTGGCTTGCGGGCTTCGATTTCGAGATCAAGGTCATCGCCCGCATCCCTTCGACGACGAGCAGCCAGCCGGCGGACAAGCGCTGATCGCTCGCCCTGCAGTTCTGTATTGGCTATTGGGGGCCGAAGGCAGCCTGTCAGCTCTTGTGTCCGGAGCGGAGATAGCTGACCTCCACCTGCGAGAACCGAGGTCGTGAACTGACCAAACAGATTAGCTTCGTTCGGTCAGCGTACCGCAAGGGAATCTCGCAGCCTGTTGTGTATCTTGGCTTTATAGTCCGAGAGAGGTGCTGAAGGTCGAGAACTCTTCATCTGTGATCGGGACCACGTGCTGCGGCTCGGGTAAGCGCCCGTCTGCACGTCGGATACGAGCTCGCGATAGGCGGCGATACGCTCTCGTTGCAGCCGCTCATATTCGGCGGCGAAATTGCGGTAGGTCTTGGCGTGGCGCGGCCTGTGGCCAGCGGTGTGGCCAGGCATGTCCTCGCTGAACAAATACTGCGCGTCGGCATTTGGGCCGGCGCTCATGCCGAGCATGATCATCTGTATTCCGGGTGATCAGTTCGGCGACCGGTCGGAGACCACCTCCAGCTCGGCGCCAAAGCAGCCTATGCCTCCACCTTCGCGTATGAGCTCCGAAATTCGTTCGGAGGCACCACTTTCAGATCTCTCCAACTCGAGGACCGGGATGTCGGAGGCAAGCACGCGCCGGAAGCGACGGGAGAACCCGTAACGGCGAATGTTGTCTTCAATCAGTCGCGCGGAACGCGACAGAGTGGTCACGACACAGAAGCTGTGAGCGACAAGGCTGACGGATGAAGCGAAGCCTTGCCTATACCGATGACGGGCTTGGTAGCGATGGCGCTTGCCGCGTCGACACCCGTATCGTCTAAGCAGGCAATGATATGGGCGTCGACATTGTCCATTTCCGCCGCGACCACCTGCTTGAGCAGGCCCGGTACGGAGAGTGCACCGTCAATGGCCCTTCGATCGCTTCAGGTCCAGCCGTTGGCATGCATGCCCACTATCTCGTCCCTGGGCCTGCCACCGCCATGGCGGCTGCGACGATCCCGCTGGTCATCGAAGCGGTCGTGTTGGGATTGATAATGGCAATTCGCATTCGGGGCATCCTGGCTTGATTCCGCTCAGTCACAAGGATGCCAGCGCGCTGGACATCCGCTCCAGCCCTCGGCGCAGCAGGGGACGCGGGCAGCCGACATTCAGGCGGATGAAACCTTCGCCGCCAGGCCCATAGACGCGGCCGTCATACAGATTGACCCCGGCCTGATCGACAAAGAACTTCTGAATTCCACCCACTCTACGATCGAGCGCGCACGCGTCCAACCAAACCAGAAACGATGCGTCGGGCCGCATGGGCGTAATGCCTGGAAGGTATTCGCCGGCGAAGTCACAAACCAGATCAATGTTGCTGGCGATGTAGGATGTGAGTTGATCGAGCCAGGGCGCGCCGGTGCTGTAGGCAACCTCCAGGGCCAGGCGGCCGAAAAAATTTGCATTTACCATGAATGAGGCCTGCATCGCGGCAAGAAGCTGGTCGCGGCGCTTTTTGCTCGCCACCGCAATGGTTGCCGAAGGCACCCCGGCGAGGTTGAAAGTCTTCGTCGGAGCGGTGCAGATGAACGACTTCTCCGCGGCATCGTCCGAGATGGAGGAGAAGACGATGTGCGGATGGTCCGACAACCTTATGTCGCAGTGAATGTCGTCGGATATGACCAAAATCCCATGGCGCTCACAAATGTCGTTCAGGGCTGTCAATTCTTCGAGTGTCCAGGCCATTCCGGCAGGATTGTGAGGATTGCACAGCAGGAACACCTTGGCGCCGCCTGCCGCCAGTTTCTCGAAGTCTTCCAGATCGAGTTCATACCTGTTGTTTTGCAGCCTCAGCCGGTTCGTGAGCAGAATCCGGCCATTTCCTTGAACCACTTCGAAATAGGGCGAGTACACGGGTGACTGAACGATGACGCCGTCACCAGGCTTCGTGAAGGTTCGCAGTATCGCAGCGACCGACGGCATGATCGCCGGCGCGGGGAGCAGGGTCTCCAGCATCGGCGACCAGTTGTGCCGGCGTGTGAACCACGATTGCACGATCTCATAGTGGCGCGGATCGCGGCGTGTGTAGCCGTAAATGCCATGGTCCGCGGCCTCGCGCAGCCGCGCGATGACGGTTTCCGGAGCACGGAAATCCATATCTGCTGTCCATAGGGAGAGCAGGTCCTGGCCTTGCACCTGAGGAGAGAACTCGTCCCACTGGTTGGCCCATTTGACGGATCCGAATTGCTGGCGATCGTGGATTTGGTCGAAATCAATTCTCGGAATATTTCGTTGCCCAACCGCCGAGGCGGGGGTGTCTGCACAAGCCATGTGATAATCACCTGAAAAAATCTATTGCCACGGCCACGGCCGCTTTGCCTCTGCGGACTTCCCTATTTGAGGATTTGCGCCAGAAACTGCCGCGCTCGTTCCGACCGGGAGTTGGTGAAGAACTGATGGGGCGTGTTGATCTCGACGATCTCCCCGCGGTCCATGAACACCACGCGATCGGCCACCTCCCGCGCGAAGCCCATTTCATGCGTCACGCACAGCATCGTCATGCCCTCGCTGGCGAGCGACACCATCGTGTCGAGCACCTCCTTGACCATCTCCGGATCGAGGGCAGAGGTTGGCTCGTCGAAGAGCATGATCTTCGGGTTCATGCAGAGAGCCCGGGCAATTGCAGCACGTTGCTGCTGGCCACCCGACAGCTGACCCGGGTAGCTGTCCGCCTTTTCCGCAATTCTGACGCGCTCCAGATAATGGCGCGCCAATTCCTCGGCCGCCATCCGCGGCATGTTTCTCACCCAAACAGGCGCAAGCGTGCAATTCTCAAGCACCGTGAGGTGGGGAAACAGATTGAAGTGCTGGAAAACCATCCCGACGTTGCTGCGAACTTCGTCGATCTTGCGAAGATCCCCGGTTACCGCTTTGCCGCCGACGATGATCTCGCCCGACTGATGCTCCTCGAGATGGTTGACGCACCGGATCATCGTCGATTTGCCCGACCCCGAGGGGCCGCAGATCACAATGCGCTGCCCCTGTGGCACCGACAGATTGATGTTCCTGAGCGCATGGTATGAACCGAACCATTTGTTGACGTCACGCAGTTCAATGGCCATCGCCTTGTTGAAGGGCTGTCCCTTCGTCGATGCGTACATTGCTTGTGGCATCATCATCGCGTCCTAAGATTTGTGGCCGCGCGCCAATTGGCGCTCCATCGATTGCGAGTAACGGGACATGCCGAAGCAAAAGCCCCAGTAGACCAGTCCCGCAAAGAGGTAGCCGGTTGATGAGATCGTCGGGCCTGCCCAGTTCGGATCGACGCGCGCCGTTTCGATGGCTTTCAGGAAATCCGCGATGCCGACGATGGCGACCAGAGTCGTGTCTTTGAACAGACCGATGAATGTGGAGACGATGCTCGGTATGACGATCGTCAACGCCTGGGGGAGGACGATCAGGCGCATTATGTCGAAGTAGCTGATCCCAAGCGCCTTCGCCGCCTCGTATTGGCCCTTCGGGATCGCCTGAAGGCCGGCCCTCACAACTTCGGCCATATAGGCGGACGAGAACAGCGCTATCGCCATGAGCGGGCGCAGGAGACGATCAGGCGTCAGATAGTCCGGGACGAAGAGCGGCATCATGAAGTTCGCCATGAACAATACCGTGATAAACGGCACCCCCCGGACGACTTCGATGAATGTGACGCAAACCGCCTTGACGAAAGGGAGTTCGGACCTGCGTCCAAGCGCCAGGATAACCCCGATCGGAAGCGAGAAGACGATGCCCACAATCGACATCAGCAGCGTGATCAGGAGACCGCCCCAGAGCGTCGTATCGATGACAGACAAATGGAGCCAGGCGACCCCGCGCACGAGAACGAACGCGGCAACGGGGTAGACAAGGAAGAATAGCAACCCCGCCACTTTGCGCCGCGGAGCCTTTGTCCACAGGAGCCATACGATGAGGATGGCGCCCATAGCCTGTGCGAGATCAACGCGCCACCGCTCGGAAGCCGGGTACGCGCCGTATCGCAGGTAGTCGAACTTCTCGGCAATGAAAGGCCAGCAAGCTCCTTGGCTGTTCGTGCGGCAAGCCTCGCGACCGCCGCTCCAGACCGCGTCGAAGATCGCAAAGCTCAGAAAGTGACGCAGCAGCCACACGGCGAAGAGGAGAAAGCATATTGTCAGCGCGCCTGAAGACGGCGTCGAAAACAGATTCTTTTTCATCCAGGTCACTGGACCCGGCCAAACGTCAGCGGGGGGCGCCATCGCTGGTATGAGCGCGCTGCTGACAACTGGCGAATGCATGGACTGATCGCTCATGCGTCACCTCTCGACGATCGCAAAATGTCGGTTACACGCGTTCATGGCCAACGACGCGGCAAGGGAGATAACGAGATAGACGGACAAGGTGATCGCCATGACCTGGACGGCGGCGCCGGTCTGGTTGAGTACCGTCCCGGCAAAGATCTGAACGAGGTCGGGATAGCCGATGAACACCGCAAGCGACGAGTTCTTGATTAGATTGAGATACTGGCTTGTCAAAGGCGGAATGATAATACGCAGCGCCTGCGGAACAACGACGAGGCGAAGCGTCTTCCCCGGCGCCAGCCCCAGCGCATACGCAGCCTCGCTCTGGCCCTTTGGCACTGCCTGGATTCCACTCCGGACGATCTCGGCGATGTAGGATCCGGTGTAGACCGAGAGACCGATCAGGAGAGCGGCAAACTCTGGATAGAGTTGATGTCCGCCTTGAAAGTTGAAACCCCGCAGCTGCGGCGCGACAAACGAGACCGGCTCGCCAGCCGCCAGGAACACGATCAGCGGAAATCCTATCAAGGTCGCCAGGCTGACCAAAAATACCGGCAGCTGCTTGCCAGTTCGTTTCTGGACACTCTTGGCGCGGAACCAGAATGCAATGCAGCAGAAAACGGCCGCTACCAATGCCAGGCCCACAAGCCCCGCCCCCGGATGCCACTGGATCTCCGGAATGATGAGGCCGCGATTGTTGAGGTAGATGCCGCCGGGGATGGCGATGGACGCCTTCGGGGAAGGCAACGGCTTGAGGACGGCGTTGTACCAGAACAGCAGCTGCAGCAATAACGGGACATTGCGCACAAGCTCGACATAGGCGGTCGCCACCTTCGAAACGATCCAGTTCGGCGACAGGCGGGCAACGCCGATGACGAAGCCAAGCAAGGTGGCCAGCAAGATTGCGAGCAAGCTGACGTAGAGGGTATTGACCACTCCCACCCAGAACGCCTGACCGTAGGTGGATAGTGCATCGTACGGTATCAGGGTTTGATTGATGTCGAAGCCGGCAGCCTCACCCCAAAAATCGAATGAGAGCGGAATCCCCCGGACCCGCATATTCGATGCGGTCTGCATGCCGATGCCCAGGGCCAAAGCCAACAGGCAACCTGCGAGCAAGAGCTGGTAGAAAACGCCGCGCACTTTCGTATCGTGCAGCGATAGGCTCCTGCGCGAGGGCGCTGGAAGCGACAAATCGGACATGGCGTGTTCCTATCGGGATCTGTGCAAGGCGCTGGCGGTAACGCGCCAGCGCCTTGCAACCATGCTTTGCCTAGCGAATCGGCGGAGCGTACTGAACGCCGCCTTTGTTCCAGAGCGCGTTCATGCCGCGCTCCATTTTCAGCGGGGAGTCCTTGCCGACATTCCGATCAAACACTTCGGCGTAGTTACCGACCTGTTTGATCACCTCGACCGGCCAGTCGTCGCCGAGCCCGATGTCCTTGCCGATGCTGCCTTCCACGCCAAGCAGACGGCGGATGCTGGGATTGTCCGACGACTTCATCGCATCAACGTTTTTGGAGGTGACCCCGTATTCTTCGGAGGCCACCATGACGTAAAGCGTCCACTTCGCCACATTGAACCACTGGTCGTCTCCCTGCCGCACTGCCGGGCCAAGCGGCTCCTTGGAGATCAGTTCGGGAAGAACGATGCTGTCGTCCGGCTTGGCCATGCGAAGCCGCGATGCGTTCAAGGTAGAGGTGTCCGCCGACAGGACGTCGCAACGCCCCTCCTCGTAAGCCTTCACGACAGCTTCCTCGTCTGCGAAACCAACCGTGGTATACTTGATCGACTGCGAGCGAAAATAGTCGGCAAGGTTCAACTCGGTCGTGGTGCCTTGGGTGACGCAAATCGACGCGCCCTCGAGCCCCTTGGCTGATGTGATGTTGTCCGCCTTGCGCACCATAAATCCCTGACCGTCATAGAAGTACGTCCCCGCAAAAAGTATGCCGAGAGACGTATCGCGCGACGATGTCCATGTTGCGTTGTGTGCAAGAATGTCGATCTCCCCCGACTGCAAGGCGGTGAAGCGATCTTTTGGCGTCAATGGGATGAACTTAACCTTTTGCGCATCCCCGAGCACGGCAGCGGCCACGGCGCGACAATAGTCGACCACAAATCCGGTCCATTTGCCTTCGTTATCGGGAAGGCTGAAGCCAGCCGTGGCCGAATTTGTGCCACACGTCAGCACTCCATTCTTCTTGACATTGTCGAGGGTTGCGGACCACGCCGAGGAGGCGGTGCACGCGATAGCGAGGGCAAGAAAGCCCTTGAACATCGATCTCATTTCGGTATTCCCCTGTTTTTGTTGAAGCGAATGTGGCCTCAAGTATGACTATTCGTCAAATTGACTGTTCTCATTGCGAAAATGAGCGTCATTCATAATTGAGGAGGCGCTCGCTCTCGGGTGAAAGGGAGCTTGAGTGCTGATCGGGCTAGTTGCTTGGGGCGGGCTAATCGAATGAGCGACGGCGCGCGCGACCTATGGTGCAGCCAACCCCGGTGCTCCGACGGTTGACCCTTGGTCTCTCTCGGTCCGCGACTCGTTGTAGATGCTCATGATTATTTCCCGGAGCCATTTGGTACCCGGGTCATTCGCCATCTGGCGGTGAACAATGAGCCAGGCATTCACATTCGATATGGCAAGGGGCGGCGGGACCAACGTCACCTCACTCCTCTCGTCCAGAATTTGCAGGATGGCATCGCCGCAATGGGTAATCAGTTCAGTGCCGCGAAGCGCCCAGGGCAGCACCAGATAATTCGAGATGGTCGCAACGACATTGCGCCGGAGACCATGCTGCTTGAGGGCGGCATCCGCGAGGCCTTCTGCCAGACCATCTGCGGAAATCTGCAGGTGAGAACTGGCCAAATATGTTTCCAGTGTCATTGCGTTCCTGGCGATCTTGCTTCCACTCCACACCGCGCAAAACAATTGATCCTGGCCAAGCTCCACCTTCAAGAGACCTGGGTCGTCGCGTATTGCCGCTCCCGTCAGCGCACAGTCGACTTGCCTCAAATAGACCGATGAACCGATTTCGGGTCCGTTTGCGGGAATGACGTTCAGCGTCGCGCCAGGCGCTTGCCTCGAAAATTCCCGTATGAGCCCTGGGATGAATATCATGGCGTGATAGTCAGTGAGTCCCACGCGAAAGTTGCGTCGCGTCGTTGCTGGATTGAAGATCTGATGCCGGTCGATCGATGCGCGGATAATCGCCAGCGCGGCAGAAATATCCGACAGCAGCTCAACCGCCCGAGGCGTTGGCCGCATCTCGCCTCCATCTCTCGTGAACAATTCGTCCTGCAATAAATACCGAAGTTTTGATAGGGAATGACTTACAGCTGATTGTGTTCTTCCCAATTCGGCAGCTGCGCGCGTTACGCTCCTTTCACGCATCATCACGTCGAACACTCTCAGCAAATTGAGATCGATATCATCGAAACTCATGAGACCTCCCCCGTTTTCGTAATGCCTCGCCTGCATGCTAACATCGCTTCCAACGCGCGAACGATGCCATGGCGAACAAATGCGACGCTTCGACCTGCGGGGTCAACGTTCCCTATTGGGAAATCAATACGTTACCGGAGGGTTCGCCAACCCATTTCCTTCGCATTCTCTCGTATGGTCTGGCGAACCTAATGATCAGGGACGTCGACTCGCTGCCCCTTAGGCTGAGGCCAGACTGACCTGTTGGCGCTTCGGCTGCCGTGCCGAAACCAGGGTGGCGAACTGGTCCACCGCCTGCCCGGCCCGTGCCAAAACCTGCGGGTCCGTGAGCTTCCCGTCGGAAAAAGTCGCTGTCACTGCCATAGACGGCGCTTGGCACCGTCAGTGCCAAGTAAAAGCCGAACAGGGGGCGAAGCTGATGCTCGATCACCAGAGCGTGGCGTTGACCGCCGCCTGTTGCGCCGATCAGGGGCGCCGCAGGCTGTTCTCGACCGTCTGGATCACCCATTTGCGCGAATGGCCGCCGAGATTAGGCCCCTTGTCGTGCGAGTTGACGAACTTGGTCGCCACGACCCAATGGTCGCGCGTCGCCTTGATGCAGCGACCGACGACTTCCTCGGACTTGCCGTTGTGGTAGACTTCGGCGGTGTCAATGAAGTTGATGCCTTGCTCGCGCGCCTTGCCGATGATGCGATATGGCTCCTATGTCATGGGAGTGAACGGCTTCCGGCGTCCGCCCCCAAAGCAGCTGCTTGCGGCGGTGACCGAGGCGCCGGTTACCGCATCGTGTCGTCGGTAATAAAGCGACGTTGCGCTCTCTGCTTTCACATCCGGGTATGCCGAAAAGTCCGGCGGTCAAAAGTCGACCAGCGGCGTGTCCACAATCTGGTGCTCGAATAGCAACCAGAACGACGATCCCCGGGATTCGGAGTACCAATGCTCAAAAATCGCAAGGGCCTCGCCGATATTGCTGGCGGGTTCGTGCTCGGGCAGCTTCGCAGCCTGGAACAACGCAAGCGCGACGGGGCCAAAATGCGTGATCGCTTCCGTGCGCGCCTCGCTGTCCGCATTCCAGCCGAGTCGCAAGCGCAGGACGGCCAAAGCGCTGGCCACGGCGATCTCCTCACTTTCGGCTGAGGCCACGGCGTCCGAGATCGCCTGCATGAGGTTAAGCCGCCTGAAGGCGAAAGCGCGCTCCTGTTCCAGAACCGCGATCTGATTGGCCGCTTGTCGCCTGAAGCTTGCCTCGGTTGTCCTGGCGGTCTCAGCCGTCGTCTTCAGGTCATTGAGAAAGGAAGCGGTCGGATTCATCTTGGCTCACTAGGATGGCGGAAGACAGTGGGAGTCGAACCCACCAGAGACCGACTCGCGGCCCCTCCCGGATTTTAAGTCCGGACGCCCCACCGGGGACGATGCTCCCTCCAGAAATTTGCGCCATCGGCGGCTCACTCGATCGACTCGCCGGAGCCGATTTATGGCCTCGCAGTCATCGGCACATGCCGACCCGGAGATATCCGACGCAATTCTGACGCCAAGCCGGGTGACGCCTTGATCCTGACGAAGGGGCTCGGCGTCGGCATCTATTCCGCCGCCATCAAGAAGCAGGCGCTTTCCGAGAGCGGCTATCGCGAAATGATCGCCTTCACCACCCTTCTCAACCGGATCGGATCGGAGCTGGCGCAGGACGCGAGCGTCCACGCCGTCACCGACGTGACCGGATTTGGCTTGCTCGGACATGGCCTCGAGATGGCACGCGGTTCCGGGTGCACGCTGATAATTTGCAGCCACGACGTGCCGCTCTTTTCCGAAGCTGCCTCGCTCGCAGTCGACGGCCACGTCACCGGCGCATCGCGGCGCAACTGGGCGAGCTATGGCCGACGCGGTAAGCTTACCTCCCGGCATGCCCGAGTGGCGACGCCATCTTCTCACGGATCCACAGACTTCGGGCGGGTTGCTGGTTGCTTGCCAGACCGACCACGCAGCGGCGCTCGTCGAGAGGATCGTCGCGGACGGCTATCCTTCGGCTCGCATCATCATGCCAGGCCCGGCGCCCCGACAATCGTAGTAGAGGCCTGAACGGCCGCTCCGCTTCCCGCCAGATGACGGGGTGCGCCCTCCAGTTCGCGGCACTCCACCTCCTGCCACCACTGGATCGGCAGGCAAAGACGCCGCCTGCCCTGTCCACGCTGGATTGGCGGCGAACGCTGCGGACTGTTTTGGTGACCGGCGTCTGATTTCCGATAGAAGTGAGGTGGTGTGCGGCCGTCGCTATCCGCTGATGGTGACTTCCATGTTTGATATCTTAGTCTAAGATTGTAGTCGGCCGGGGCACAGTCCAGCAGGAGGGCAGGATGTCCAAGCGTGTTCCATTTACTCCGGGAGATTTAACGGACCATCAAAGGGGCACCGATGACGTCCTTGTGGGCGACAACAGTGTAAACGGCTTGTTTGGGGATGCTGGCGGCAGCATGTTCGACCATGCTCGGGGTGGAAATGATACCCTAACCGGGCCCAACAACGTCACCGGTGGCGACGTCCGCCATCTTCTCTCGGGTGACGCGCTGTTCCAATTCGATTTCGCTCGGGGCGGCAACGATACCCTGATTGGCGTCAGCAACAGCAGCAGCGATGCCGGCGTTTTCAATGAAGTCTGGGGCGAGGCAGCAAACATGTTCAACTCCGCTCGGGGCGGCAACGATACCCTGATCGGCGGCAACAACACTGGCGGTGGCGGTTCCCTAGTTGACAATTCTCTCGTGGGCGACGGGGCAAATATGCACGACTCTGCTCAGGGCGGCAACGACACCCTGATCGGCGGCAACAACACTGGCGGTGGCCAGGTTATTAACTCTCTCTTCGGCGATGCATTTGTTTTCTTTGACTCCGCCAAGGGCGGCAACGATACCCTGTACGCTGGGACCGCTGCGCCCGGCAGCTTGGTCAGTAACCTAATGTGGGGCGATGGGGAATTTGACAGCGCTCAGGCTCAAGGCGGGAGCGATCTGTTTGTATTCAAGGACGATGGTCCAATGACAGTCGGAATCAATAACAGAATCGAAGACTTCAGCCAGAGCCAAAAGGACAAAATTGAGTTTTGCGGCGTGGAGGATGTGCAATCTTTCAATGATCTCACAATCACCAGAATTGGAACTGGAACCATCATTACCGCAGGAGCGGATCAAGTCACACTCGATAACTTCACGAGCACGTTGACCGCACATGACTTTCTGTTCGTGTGAAAGCGGAATTCCCTTCGCCGCACGAACGCCCCATAACTGTTTAAGCATTTGCTATTGGGTGTCCCAGACGGCTAACGTGCTGCGCTTCTTGAATCCGCTTCCCACCGAGCCCGTGTGAAAACTCAGCGCATCAGGCAAAAGCGTGGAACGTTGTTTTCCGGAGCGCCGTTGTCACCTACTCGAACAGCAATAACGCGGACCGGCTGCAAGCCCCCACCCGTTGCGCTGCAGTTCCTATTAAGCCGTGACGAAAAGAGCATGTTTCAATGCGGCCTCGGCGCGTGGTGAACGTGAGAAAGGTACCTCTTCCAGCCTGCAAATCGGACCTCGCCCCTCCCTACGCTCACATATGACGCTGGCGTACAAGTATATTTGCTATTTCGAGCATCAGCTTTGCAATATCAAGAATAATATTCATGGTTTCCACGTCATAATAGCGGCTCTTGGAAAGCATGCCTTGCCGGTCTTAGCCTTAAATCGCCGATGTCTGGCTACGAATTTCCGTTGCCGCGCTCGCCGTGGTTGACGGAAAGGTTCTCGCTTGGCTCTTTGAAAGCATGCTCACGCTGATGATGCATTAGCCGGGTGACGCGCGCGCTGATGTCCGCGCTTCATAAGATCGGAAGCTGCTTAAATGGGTAAACACACTACTTCGATTCAATAACCCCGTTCGAGGTCGATTTTGTTGGACAGAGGCTCTCCTCTTGCGACTTGACCGCAGAGATCGGCGACCTGGTCGATTCCAGAATCCACCCAGAAGCTCGCGACATGAGGTGTGATGGTCACCCTGGGATGAGTCCACAACGGCGACGAAGCCTCCAGCGGTTCACGCTCAAACACGTAAAGGGTGATGGCCGTGAATTGACCCGGAGCCAGCGAGCTTCCGCTTAGGGTCGGTCTTTCCGTTCCCTCAGAGTCGCAGGAGCGTGGGGTGAGCGGTACTACATCGACCCGGCCAGACGCCATTCCAACCGCTGATCCGTCTCGACCGCTTTCGGCCGCGTCGGCCGTTTCGCTAGGTCGCTTCGCCCGGCTTATGGAAGTTCGATCTCGCCGTCCACCACGTGGTTGAGGCCGGTGCCTTCCGCCGTCAGCGTCATGCGGACCTTCAGCTTCTTGCCGCCGATTTGCCCTTCGCGCACCGTCTCCTCGATCTTGCGCTGGGAGGTGACGCCGACTTCCTTCAGGAACTTGCGGATCGACATATTGACGGCGTCTTCGCTCATGGCGGAACTCCTCTGTGTCCGGAAGGGATTGTAAAGGAAGGCAAGGGATCAAGGAAGCAGGACGGAACGCACGGTTTTATTGAAATAGACCTCGAGCTGGGAGGAGACGTCGGGTCCTTAACTTGATCGACCCCTGGCAGGAGGAGTGAACCGATCGACGTCTTGCGCGGAAGGAGCACTATGACGGCCATCTCGGCCTTGATCTGACCGATCAGGAAAAGAGTGATCGAGTACCTCAAATCGATCTGATCAGCACTCGGCGCTTCTTTGGGTTGATTGGGAGGAAAGATCATTAAAGAAGATCGTGGTGAGATAGATTGCGGGTCGGCACAACATGAGCCAGGCCAAGCGCTGTCTCGCCGGAAATTTCTTAAGGTGTCGACGACCGGCGCGGCGATTTGCCGGTGCAGGTGGGCTTGCTTCCTGCATGACAGGTCAGCCTGCGGCGCGCGGCGCCGAAACAACCCCAAAGCCTGTGGCGCTTTATTAGGATGTTCCAAACAAGGTCGCCGCTGCGCCGGGTGCACCCATTTCCTGAAGCCGAATGCATCCGAGATTGTCGCGGGTGAAATCAGCCCCGATGGTTGGTGCCGCTTTTACAAAGCACGGCCTGCCTGATCGGCAGAAACCAGCGGAGACCGTCGTTGTCTGCTGCGCTGCGGGTGATGGTCTGCAGGCATCGCGTAAGAATGTCGGGTGACATTAGGCATTCGACAAGTCCGGAGTCAGAGCCGAAGTGATCGATGACTTTTCCAACGTTTGCCTTCGCGATTGACCCCTCCCGGTCAAGCAACCCAAATATCAGCGTTCCTCTGGCGGCTTGACGTTCTGGAACTGCATCCGTAGCAGCAGATCATAAATGATTTTGAGTGTGCCGCAGATCAGGAGGGGCCATGCCCGGAACGAGGCAGCGAACAGAGCGCCCGCCAGGGCGGGACTGGCTGCGGCAGCCAAACTGCGCGGTACCGATGTGAAGCTCGCGGCGGCTGCCCGCTCCGCCTCCGTCACGACCGCCATGACGTAAGATGAGCGCGTCGGGACGTCCATCTGCGAAAGCGCGGCACGGATCAGCAGCAGGGCGAGCGCCAGAGGGAGCGTCGGCGCAAGCGCCGCCAGCATCAGGGCGATGCTGGACGGAATGTGTGTGAACACCATCGTGTTGATGAGTCCGATGTGCCGCGACAGCCAGGCGGCAACGGGGAATGAGAACGCCGAAAGCACGCCGGACCAGAAGAAGAAAAAGCCCGCTTCCGAAAGCGACAGGTCGAATTTTTCGAAAAGCCACAGGGCAAGCAGCGACTGGACGAGGAAGCCGCCGGCAAAGGCATCAAGGCTAAAAAGGGCCGCAAGCCTGAAAACGATATTCCGCGAGGGGCCAAGCGCGGACGTGCTGCCGGAGTCCGACGTTGGACGGCGCTGCGGGATCTGCGCGTAAAGGAGACCGCCGAGCAGGCCCAGCAACGCATAGAGCACGAACATCGCCTTGATGCCGGTGAGTTGATCGAGACCGGCTGGAGCCAGAAGATCAGGTGTCGCCGAAGCGAGCGCGCCAACCGCGGCTGCGAGCGCACCCACAAGGCTGTAGCGCGCGAACATCTTGGTCCGCGCGGCGTCGGTGACTTCGCGTGTGAGGACGGCATGCTCTAAGGGCACGAACACGCTGACGCTGCCGGCCGACGGGTTGATGGTGCCTGCGAAGGCGATCACCAAAAGCAGCGCGTAGTCGTGGACCACAGCAAAGGCCACACCCGTGGCGACCATCAGACTGGCGGCGGCAAGCAGGAGTTGGCGGTGATCGTGTCGGGCACCAAGGAGTCCGACGGCGATGGTCAAGAGCGCTGAACCGAGCAGCGATCCGGTTGCAATGATGCCGACCTGCAGAGGCGCGAAGCCTAATGCGAGGAGATAGACCGGCAACAGAACGGCCACGAAGCCATCGCCCATGTCGCGCAGGGCTCGGGCCGCAAAAAGAAAAGTCGCCGGGCGGATCTGCTGCACTGGTCTAGCCTGCCCTCATCACCTGCGTTGGCGTCAACGGCTTTGGCAGCGTCGCTCGACAGGGCTGGGACATCATGACGGAGTCGCGTTAGACATTCCAGCGAGACGAATATCGGTTTCAATCCTCGGGCTGCCGCCCAACAATGCTGAATCATATCGTGTCAAGGCTTGCAACGACCGAAGACGCAACCGGCGCATATTGCACTTGGCTGTCAAGGTCGGGAATAGGGTCAGAACCTGCCCGTGATCTTGCATTCAGGGAAGGTCCGAGAAGGATCGGATCGCGAAGTTCCCCGCCGCATTGGCGAACGTCCCGAGATGGCGCATGGTGCCGTTTCGGAACCGGGTGGACCGGGGGCAGGATCGCCAATCAACCCGGGATCATGTTGCAACCAAGTTCGAACGTCGCGTTACTGGCAAGTAGAAATGTCGCATTGGGACGTTTCAGAGGTAGGCGCCAGGTCAGGATTGCGGGATAACGTGCATCCTGGCGTCGCCGTGAGCGCCCGATCGGGGCGATCCAGTATGGCACTTCGGCTTTACTAGCTTTGAGAGCCACTTACGCGCGAGCTTCGTTGGCCGGTGTCGGTTGCGGGTGATCCGATATTCGTCCAGCATCGCGACGACATCTGCAATGCGAAGCTTGGCGAAGAGTTTGACAGCGCAGATCAGCGCAAGATGTCCGACAGGCTCTCGGGCTTCTTCTCGCCAAGTGACAGATCAAGGCCCGACAGAAGTTCGACGAGATGGCTTTGCATCAGGTCGGACGCGTTTTGTGCGTCGTGCTTTTCGATGGCATCGACGAGGGCGTGATGGGCGTGGCTTTCGCAGGTGGTGTCGCGGCGGCCCCAGTAGAGCGCGATGATCAGCGACGACCGCGACAGCAGGTCTTTGACGAAACCGGTCAGGATAGAATGGCCGGCGATTTCGGCGATGCCGACATGGAATTTTGCCGACAGCATGATGGCGTCGCTGTCGCGGCCGGCATGCAGGGCCTCGTGCTCTTTTTCGAGATGAAGCCGCAGTTGCGCGATCTCGGCCGGCTTTGCCACTTCGGCGGCAAGCGCCGCGACCTTGGGCTCGATCAGCGCCCGCGCTTCGAACACCTCGCGCGCTTCCTGCTTGGTCGGCTGGGCGACGAACGCGCCGCGGTTCGGCTCGAGCCGAGCCAAGCGGTCATGCGACAGCGCCTGCAGCGCCGCGCGTATCACCGCGCGGCTCACCGAATAGATCGAGGCGAGTTCGTCCTCGGGTAGTTTTGTGCCCGGTGCGAGGCGGTGGCTGACGATGGCGTCGCGCAGGCCGGCATAGACCGGAAACCAGCGCATCGTCGGCTTTTCGCCATCCCGTGGCTTTGGCCCAAGCAGGTCCATCGTATCATTGTCCCGGCGGCCGGATCGCTTAGCGGCGCGAACACCGCGTTTCCGGCCGGACATCGAACATCCTGTGTGGGAATGTCAACAATTTTGCACGCATCAGGATACACGGCCGGAGGGCGAAAAGGACGCAAAGATTCCGGCGAAGGATTTTTCGAGTGGAACCTGGTAGCCGCCGCGCTTTGAGGTCGACAGGCCAAGGCCGACGAGGCTCTCACAGAGTTTTACTGCGCAGGCGACGCCGTCGAGCACGGGAAGGCTATGTTCGCGGCTGAGCGCGGCGGCGAGGTCGGCCATGCCGGCGCATCCCAGCACAATCGCTTCGGCCCGGTCGTCGCGGATGGCGCGCTCGATCTCCTCCGAAATTCGATGGCGGGCGTTGGAGCCGGGCACTTCGAGCTCCAGAACGGGAACGTCGCTGGCCCGCACCCTGGCGCAGCGGCTGGCGAGGCCGTACCGCACCAGATTGTGCTCGATCGCCGGCACCGAACGCGACAGTGTCGTCACCACGCTGAACTTGCCGGCAATCAGGCTCGCCATGTGAAACGCCGCTTCGCCGATACCGACCACCGGCATCTCGCCGACGCAGCGTACTGCGTCGAGGCCGGTGTCGTCGAAGCAGGCGATGACGCAGGCGCTCGCCGCCGGATGTTTTTGGATCTCGCCGATCATTCCCGGGATGGCGAAGACCTCGTCGAAATAGCCTTCGACGCTCGGCGGCCCGTCGTTCGGATTGACGGCGATGATCCTGGTGCCGGCCGAAGCCGCGCGGCGCGCCGCCTCGCCGATCTTTTCGGTCATCGACGCGGTGGTGTTGGGATTGACGACAAGTACGTCCATTTGCGCTTTCATATTTCGCCGCCGAGATAGAGTTTCTTGACCCGGTCGTCGCCAAGCAGCTCAGCCGAATGTCCGGCCAGCGCGATCTTTCCGGTCGTCAGTGCGTAGGCACGCTGCGAGATGCGCAGCGCCATGCGCGAATTCTGCTCGACCAGCAGCACGCTGACCTTTTCGTCGCGGTTGATCGCGACGATCGAGCGGGCGATGTCCTGAACGAGCTTCGGCGCGACGCCGAGCGAGGGTTCATCGAGCAGCAGAAGCTTCGGTTTGGCCATCAGCGCCCGCCCGATCACCAGCATCTGCTGTTCGCCGCCGCTCATCGTACCCGCCGTCTGGGAATAGCGTTCCTTCAGGCGCGGGAAGCGCCCGAGCACCATGTCCAGCGTCCTTGCGATTTCGGCCTTGTCGGTTCGGGTGAAGGCGCCCATCATCAGATTGTCGCGCACCGTCATGTAGGAAAAGACGCGCCGACCCTCAGGTACCATGGCGATGCCCATCCTGACCAGCTCGTCCGGGCGCGTTCCGTCGATGCGGTGGCCCTGGAAATGAATCTGGCCGCTGCGGACCTTCTTCAGGCCGGTGATGGCGCGCAGGATCGAAGATTTTCCCGCGCCGTTCGCGCCGATCAGCGCTACCGTCTCGCCCTCGTTGACGCTCAGCGACACACCCTTCAGTGCATAGACATGCTCGTAGTAGAGTTCGACGTCCGAGACCTTCAGCAGTTCGCTCATGGCTAAAATCCGATCGTCTCATCTTCGGCGCCGAGATAGGCCTCGATGACCTTTTCGTTCTCCTGGATTTCCTTCGGCGTTCCCTCGGCGATTTTCACACCGAAGTTCAGGACGACGATGCGGTCGGAAATGTTCATGACGGCGGGCATATCGTGCTCGACCAGCAGGACAGTCACGCCGCGCTTCCGCACGCCGCGCACCATCTCCACCGCGCGCACGGTTTCGTCATGGTTCATGCCGGCGAAGGGCTCGTCGAGCAGAAGCACGGTCGGGTTCGTGGCGAGCCCGATGGCAATCCCGAGCGCGCGCAGATGGCCGTGCGGCAGCGTGCTGGCGATCTCATGCCGTTGCGCGCCGAGACCGAGGAAGTCGATGATCTCGTCGGCCGAGCGGCCGAATTCATCCTCGTCGCGTCGTGCGGTATTCGTGCCGAGATAGAAGCCGGCAAGGCTGGCATTGGAACGCAGGTGATGCGCGATTATGACATTGTCGCGCACCGTCATGCCCTTGAAGATCGTCGTCTCCTGGAACGTGCGCACCACGCCCTTCCGGGCGACGATATGCGGCGCCAGGCCTGAGATCCGCTCTCCCCGGAACAGCACTTCGCCCGAGGTCGGATTGAGGAAAGAGGAAATCAACTTGAACAGCGTTGACTTGCCGGCGCCGTTGGGGCCGATGACGGAAAGGATCTCGCGTTCGCGGACCGCGAAGGAAACATTGTTGACCGCGACCAGCCCGCCGAAGCGTTTGGTCACTGCCTTGATCTGGAGAAGCTCAGTCATGGTCCTAGCCCTGCTTCTTGCCGAACAGCCTGAGGCTGAGCAGGCCGTTGGGAAGGAAGAGCATCAGCGCGATCAGCACCGAAGAGAAGATCAGCAACTGGAACTCGCCGGTCTCGAACAGGAAATCCCAGCCGAAATAGAGCACGAAGGTGCCGATCATCGGCCCGAAGACGTGGCCGAGCCCGCCGAGGAAGCAGTTCAGCATGAAGTTCACCGAGTCGGTGACGGTGAAGCTCGACGGATAGATCGATTGCGAGATGGCGACGAACATCGCACCGCCGAGACCGCCGAGGAATGAGGAGATGGCATAGGCGATGACGCGCAAATAGGCGATGTTGACGCCGATCGAGGAGGCCAGTTCCTCGTTCTGCTGCAACGACTGGCAGAGTTTGCCGATGCGCGAATGGACAAGGCGGTAAAGCCCGGCAAAGCACAGCACCATCAGCGCAACCGACACCAGATAGAAGGCGGGACGCGGATTGACGAGCGTCGCGAAATCCGGAAGGATGCTCAGCCCGAAGATCGAGATGCCGCCAGGGAGCGGAATGCTGACCATGCCCTTGGCTCCGTTGGTGATCGGCAGTGCCAGCGCGAGCAGCCGCGCCACTTCGGTCAAAACCAGCGTGACCATGGCGAAATAGACGCCGCGAAGCCTGAGGATGGGCAGCCCGATCAGCACGCTTGCAGCGGCGCAGAACAGCCCAGCCAGCGGCAGTGTCAGCCAGAACGACACACCATACTGGACGACAAGGATGGCCGAAACATAGCCGCCCATAAGCGCGAAGGCGCCCTGGCCGATATTGATGCGGCCGATGTAGAAAGTCACCCACACCCCGGCGCTGGCGATGCTGAGCAGCGCGACCGAAGTCAGCGTGTAGTAGAGGTCGAGCCGACCGGTCGCCTCGATCAGCCAGGGCACGCCGATGAGTACGACCAGCAGGAAGACAGCGACGCCGAGGATGTTGCGTGTACGCTTCATGTCGATCACCCCCACGGCTTGCCCATGAGCCCGTTCGGGCGGATGCTCAGGAACACCATCAGCGCGGCGAAGATGACTAGATAAGTGACGTCGCCATATTGGCGTAGCACCGTCAGGCCGACCGATTCCATCATGCCGAGGATGAAGCCGCCGGCGATCGCTCCGCTGACCACGCCGGCCCCGCCGATCATCACCATCAAGAACGCCTTGATCGAGATCGGCCCGCCGATGCCCGAATTGACGCCGGTGATGGCGACCAGCAGGCCGCCGACTATGCCGGCAAGCATGGCGCCGAGCGCAAAGCCGATCATCGAATAGCGGTCGACCTCGACGCCCATAAGCTGCGCCGCGACCCGGTCCTGCGCCAGCGCCCGCATGGCGCGTCCCGGCTTGCTGTACTGCATGAAAAGCACGAAGGAGGCGATGAACAGTATGGCGAGTGCGCCGACCAGCAGCCGGTCGTAAGGCATTATGAGGCTGTCGGAGACGAAGACGCCGTTGACGATCTTCGGCACGCCGCGCTGCTTTTCACCGAACAGGAGGAGGATCACGGCGTCGAGGAAGAATGCGACCGCCGCCGCTAGAAGCATCGTACTTTCCTCCCGCACGCTTCGCTTGATCACCGTTCTGAAAAGGAATTTCTCGACCAGCGCTCCAATAACCAGCAGCGTGATCCCGGACGCAACGAGCGCGACGACGAAAGGCATGCCGAGCTGGCCATAGACGGTGTAGGTGATGAAGCCGCCGAGAACGTACATCTGCCCATGGGCAAAGTTAAGCACGTTCATCAGCGCGAAGATCAGGGTCAGACCGAGCGCGATCAAGGCGTATTGCGCGCCAAGATAGAGCCCGTTGGCGATGACTTGTTCCATCAGGATGGTTCCCCGGCCATTCAGAGGCTCAAGACGAATGCACGAGCCTCTGCGGCAATCCGCTTCAGTGCAGTTGCGTCAATCGACTTGAGCGACGAAGAGCGTCTCGAACTTGCCGTCGCGGTATTCCGTGACCACCATCGGGACCGAAAGCTGGCGCTTCTGGCCAAACGACGTCATTCCGACATAGGTCAGCTTGGCATCGCCCTTCAGATAGGGATTGGGCGCCGAGAAAGTGTCGATCGTCTTCTTGAACTCCTCGACATTGTCGATCGCGGCCGGGTTCGCCTTCAGCGTCTCGATGATGTATTCGAGCGCGTAGACCTTGGTGTTGGACTCGTCATTGTATTCGCCGAACATTTTCGTATAGCGGTCGACGAACTCCTTCATCATGTCGGACGCGATTTCGGGCGTCGATGCGCCGCCGACTGAGATGAAGCCGTTGGCCAACTCACCCGCGCCCTCTTCCAGCACCTTGGCATCCTGCGCCGTTTCGGTGGAGATCAGACCTTCGTAGCCGAGCTCGCGCGCGGCGCGGATCAGCAGCGGCGCATTGCCGGGCGCGACACCCGAAAGCACCAGCAGGTCCGGTTTTTGCAGAACGATCGGCGTCAGTACCGGTGTGAAATCGCGGGTATCGTTTTGGTAGACGTCCGTGGCAGCCACAACCTCAAGTCCGAGCGCCTTTGCCGCGGCAACACCGCCATCCCGCTGGCTCAGCGGATCGGATTCGTTGGCGGCGACAAAGGCAACTTTTCTCACGCCCCTGTTTTCCATGAGATATTTGTAGATCGCCGGAGCTGACTGGTAGTTGGCGATCATGCCGAGCACAGCGTTGGATGCCGGTGGGGTGTAGAGTTCCTTCGGGAATGCGTAGGGAAAATAGATGATGCCCTTGGATTCTGCCACGGGACGCACCGCCGCCGCGCCATCGTCAACATTCGGACCGACGACATAGTGGATGCCCTCCTGGGCCATCTTCTCCATGCCGGCGATCGCCCGCTTGGGGTCCTTCTGATCGTCGAAGGTGACGATTTTGATGTCATAGGTCTCGTCACCAATCTTCACACCGCCGGTTTCGTTGATCCAGGCGGCGCGCGTCTGCATCGAGCGGACGTTGGATGTGCCCCACGCAGCGGCCGCGCCACTCGTCACGCCGACAAAGCCGATCTTGAGTTCCTTGTTGGCGGCGTGCACCGTGATTGTGCCGCCGGCCATGATTGCCAGCGCAGAGACGGTGCCGAGCGCGGCGAATGTGATTATTGAACGTCTATTGATCATTGTTCTTTCCCCTTTGGAGGCCGCGCATTGTTGCGACAGAACTCGACCGATACGCGGAGTTTTGTGAGTGAGGGCTCAAATCTATTATCTGTCAACAAAACTTTTACAGATTGTTGACAATCTTGTGCGGTCGTAGATGAAGGACGCGGTCCGCAGCATCGCGGCTTCCCTTCCAGAATCACGTTCCGTTCGCTCTGGCTAATATAAGCTTTGTGCCTAGTATTGACTGGGTGCGTAAAGTTGTAGTACCGGCGCCGGCCGTCCCGAGTTCATTCCGCCGATGATGCCCACCCGGTCGCCAACGAGAGCAGCTCTCGGGCTCCCGCGACGAACTTCGCAAATGGCGCAGACGGCGCGTGCCGAAAATGCTGGAGCATGACCGGCTCAGCTCTCGGGTAGTTGGCGCCCGCCCTGATCCTGCCGCATTGAACGCGGAAGGCCAGCTAATGGCTTTTGCCTAGCCCTCCCGCGGCAGTGGACTCTGTTCCGATGTGCCGCTACGTGCGGACGGCTATGTTCGAAGTACCGGCCTGTAACGTCGGAAAAGGAGTGACCCCATTTTTTTGCGTGCAAGATCTTTTCCCATCGCAGCAAGGACTGCTTTTCTGGTCACACTGGCCGGTGTCCTCGTGCTCGCACTCTCACCGGAGTGGCTTTTGCAGAATTTTGGCTTCGGCTTCACCTCTCATGATGACAAGCTCAATCACGCCGCAGCTTTCGTCGTGTTGACGGCTATCGGCAGTCTCGGTTGGCCAGAGCACAGGGCAAGACTGACCATTTTTCTTGCTCTTACCGGCGCCGCGATCGAGATCCTCCAGGGCATGCAAATGATAGGCCGCGACATGGATATGTTCGACTGGTTTGCCGATTGTGTCGGCGTCGCTTGCGGGCTCGCAATTGCAAGCTGGACAAAGAAATTAGTCAGCGGATTCTCCTAGGTCACGACCCGTCAAGCTGGGCTAATCGGCCGCGTGAAGCATATGCGCGGCGAAGAGGATCTACGTCACGCTTCGCTGCAGGACTTCAGAGAGCATTGAGTAAGGCCGCAGCGATCACTGAGACTATCATCCGCAAGCCGATCTGCGCATAGCAGCCGAGGGGAGTTATGGCCTTCTCTTTTTCATCAGAGCGCGGACTTTAAGAATCATCGCTGCATTAGACCTCAATTGAGAGGCATGTATTTTGCGCATGTATCTCTCGGCGATCACCTTGTAACGAAGGGACAATCGCACCACGCGGTCGTACGTTGCGTCCTCTCCCGCGCACAATTGCTGCGCTTTTCTTGCTAAGGTACTCGGGGCGCCAGGCTGGACCGCTACTTTTGCGGCCCACCCCAAATTACATCTGATTAGCGCGCTCTGTTCGGCCTTGATCATTGGATCGACTGCGGACCTAGCCTGAGAACTAAGAACCGCAGATGCGACCAGAACCGCGATAAGAAGCCGCTTCACAGTTGCCCTCAAACGCTGCATAGGCAGCCCAGTGATTAAACATTGGCTCCAAGTTTATAGCGCGCCGCCCGTTATGCGCAGCCGCCCACTCCGTTATTTTCGCCCCTGTTTCTGCCGGAAATATGTGATGACTTTGGAGACCATCGCCACCACAACCAGAACTCCGAATAGAATAAGAATCGGAAAATCGGTAGATTGCCGACAAGGTTCGTCATCTGGCGCGCAGTACGACAAGGCGGCCGCGGAATTCATCGTGGTTAGCAGCGCGGAAGTGGAAAGACCGAGTAACTTCATACGCAGGTTTTTGGGAATATCGGCCTGCACCGGTCGGGCCGAGCCCGCGGTGCCGCATTTACTCGCAGCTATGGCGTACCTGATCAGCCACCATGCCCGCGGGACCCAACATAGCCTCGTTGAGCCCGGTGTAGCCATCTGTTTTGTCAACCTCGTTTATAGTGGTGACGGCCGCGGGCTAATGGAGCCGATCGCTGACAATGCCACGGATTCGGGGCGCGCTCTCAACCGGCGCGTGGAAGTGAAAGCCGTGAAATAGGGCGAACGCGAGCAGATTCGGCCATGCGCTGCAGGTATTATAGCCCCGGCTGCCTTGCACTGAACGATAGCCATGGATGATGGGCTTCCGGAGGAATATCCGCTTGTTCGGCAATAGCAGAAGTTCTGTCTATGGTTAATCGGTCCTTAGGATCATCTACATCGCTGCCAGCGCACGTCACGGCGGTCAGCCGCTCCGATACGATCGATGGCTGGCGCGACCGGCGCGGCGACGGCGGCGTTCCGCGCCTCCGGCCTCAACCTCATCGTTAGCGCGATCGTGCATTGGAATACGGTCTATATCGAACGGGCCGTCACCCACTTGCGCAAAATGCACCGCGAGATCCCGGATCATCCGCTCAAGCACGTCTCGCCGCTGAGCTGGGAACACATCAATCTGACCGGCATCTATACCTGGGATACAGAACATCAGATGCGTGAAAGCTTCCGGTCGCTCAGACTTCCGGCTCGGTTACGCCACGCCGCATGACGTTCATGCTCCGTTCAACCTCGTGTCGCTGGGAACTGTTCTTGCTCCGACCCCAGGCTGGGAGGCATGGAAGGATTGGGACGGCCACACGTTCCAGACCAACCGCGCCGCACTCAGCAATGAACGGACAATGCCGCTCTTTCGAGCGGGTCGATGCTGATAGGAAAGGTGGCGCGTGGGCGCCTCCATTCTTGCTTTTCTTACGTGAATTACCTATTATAGGTACTTTAAAAGGAAGTACGGCGATGAAGCAATTCACATTCTCCGACATGAATCGCGTGTCAGGCGAAATCCTCGAAACGGCATTGATCGAGCCGGTGGCCCTGACCAAGCGCGGCAAGGAAAAGCTCGTCATCCTGTCCGCTGCTCAGTACCACCAGCTCGTCGGCCAGCCGCATTCGGTCGCCTATACGATCGAGGACGCACCGGATGATGTCCACAATGAACTCATGACAGGACTGGATGCCATAATTTCCGGCGACACGCCCGATGCTTAAAGCTGGCGATCTGCTCCGATATTATTACCTATGGGCGCGGGAAGCAGACGCCGGCGAGGAATCCGGACGCAAGGCGAGGCCGGTTTGCATCGTTGTCCGGACGCTAGCAACGCCCGCAGCCTTGTTTCTCTTTCCGCTGACTTCGCAAAAACCCCACCGGTCGCGCCCGCATCTCGCCATCAGCGAAATCGAATGCCGCCGCGGCGGCCTCGACTATCCGTCATGGCTGATCCTGGACGAATTTAACCGGGTGCCGGTCGATGAAGCCTATGATCTGGTGACGACGATCGGCGCGTTCAGCCCCGCATTTGTCCGCAAAATTGCTGGCGTGATCAAAGAGACGGCGGCGCAGCGTCGATTGCGCGGCATCGTTCGCAAATAGCCGGACTGATTTCTTGGCGGGCCTCCGGTCCTTACCCGCATCGAACGGGCCAGCACCGGAGCGCGGGGCGCCCCTACGCCCTCCCCTCGCGCCCCACCCTCCCCTTCTGACGGTGTTTTCTTAGGAGGATGAACTTTGTTGCCGTTGGCCGCCTGCAATTCCTCGAATGCTCCCGAGCAACCCGCCGACCCAACAAACGGGCGATCGACAGGACGGCTCGTTCAGCCGTGTCTCGTGCCGACATGTCAGCCCTGTAGTCGTGGCTTGCACTGTCGTTCCCAGGTTTGGCCTCGTCCACCATGGCATGCCCGCTCTTCTGTGTAGATCGAGGGCATTGAGCGGCGTGATGGATCAGCAAGACAAGTTCAGTTGTCGCGCCGTCGTAGTGTGGCGTGCAAAAACTTGCGCGCTGCGATTTGGAATACCGAAGGCAGACTAAATCGCCAAAAGCTCGGCCCCCTTGCAATATCGCACGCGATATCCAATATGTCTGCATGAGACTGCTTCTCGATACGGCGACCATGGTGGCTGGGATCCGAAGTGATGCTGGCGCCTCGCGCCAACTGTTGGTGGCGGCTTTGGAGCGCCGGCTGACGCTCATCGCTTCGGTGACGTTGATGATCGAGTACCAGGCGGTCATGACAAGGCCCGAGCACCTTGAGGCTTCCGGCCTGTCGGCCGAGGATGTGAACGCGTTGCTAGATGCCGTGGCGGCCGTCGCCGAGCCGGTTCGCCTTCTCTTCCTCTGGCGACCCGCCGTGCGCGACCCGGACGACGACATGGTGCTGGAAGCTGCGGCAAACGGACGGGCGGATGCTATAGTGACGTTCAACCTGCGCGACTTCGGCAAAGTGGCCGAGCGCTTCGGTATCTTGGTCCTGTCGCCGGGCGAGGCGCTGAGACGATTGGAGAGAAAGACATGAGGAGAAGCAATTTCGCACTGCGGCTTCAGCTCTCGCTTCTGGATGAGGCGCGCAAGGTGGCGGAGAGCGAAGGCGTGCCGCTCAACCAGTTCATTAACGTGGCAGTCGCTGAGAAGCTTTCGGCGCTGCGCACGGAAAGTTACTTTCAGGAACGCGCCGCCCGTGCCGACCTTCCCAAGGCGCTGCACATCCTGAAACGGGCGGGCAAAGGGAAGGCGCCGATCAAGGGCGACGAATTGCCGGAGTAATGTACCCCGAGGGGTAGAGCGGTACGGCTCGTACCGGAGTTTCGCCTGCGTCCAAAGCGGCCGCCGGGCCGAAGACTGCCGGTCAAGGCTGGCGCAGCACGCGCCACAGCGATGCGGCTCTGGCCTTGACGGGCTGACTTCGGTCCGGCGTTCTCTCGACAAGCAGGCAGTTCCCTCGTCGAACATGATTTCCCTGTCGGGAAAAGCCTGGACGAACCTTCTCCGACGCTGCTCCCACTTCGGCAAAGATAGGCGAATACCCGAAACCAGAACCGGTACTCCCGTATCCGCCCGTTGCAATACGCCGACATGGCGCACCAGGCGATTGCGGTTGCGGCTGTCTTTCCCCACAGGACTGTCGCTGCCGCTGCAGCTTCAGGCACGGTCCGTTCTGCACGGCGGCATCGCGGTTGAAGGCATCCAACAGATTGGGATCGCTCACCGCCCGATGGTGAGATGCCGCAAGAGTGCTCTGCGCTGGCAATTCCATGGCGGTTAAAGGGTGACGTGAGGCAGACGCTTCGCTGCAAGCTGAGGGGTTCTCGGCTGAAGCCGGAAGTTGGGTTGGGCGGGATCTTAATATCGCGCCTCCATTTTTCAGCCGCGGAAACAGCAGCCAGCCCGCCGCCTCAGGATCTTAGGACGCTGCTCGCCGTGAAAAGAACTGTTCCGGTATGTTCTGCCGGGCGATGCGCACCAGATCGCTAAGCGCCGAGCGGATTTGCGGCCAGGGGAACTCGGAGCATTCCTCCCAGGCCTTACCCTCGTGCAACACGGCCTCAAGCTTGCCCGCCACGCCGGCGACAGTCGTGGCAGGCGTCGTTGAGAACGCTTCCAGCAGATCCTTCGCCCGGTCGCCAGCCTCGCACTCGGCCTTGAGCGCGGCGGTGTCCGCTCCAAGCGGCCGACATCCTTTGCCCGCAGCTCAAGCGCCGGCAAATCTCCGCCGCCAGCCTCGCGCCGAAAGACTGTGTGAGATATCCGGGCTAGATATGCGCCACATTGATGCACGCCTGCCTTGGGTGACTCCGAAGGCTGTGACAATCCACTTTGGTCTGCTACGTCGGTCCAGCATAGCTGCAGAAACGACTTCATGTCCAAGTTCACGCAGCTTGCGCGCGAAAGGCGTGATCTCACAGCCTCCATGCCAGCCGCCCGCCACGATAACAACGTTCGCCATCCGTCAACTCCTCGTCAATGCCCTGCCGTGGGGCACGTCAAGCCCTGCCGCCGTGCAATTGCGAAGGCTTTTGCTGTGGATAGGTTCTGACGTTCGACCATTGCCAATACCTGCTCAGGTTCGCAGGCCGTGAAGGTTGAATCCACAAACAGTATTGCGTTACAGCCCGGAGATATCCGGCTTGCCCTGGACGACGAATGTTTCGAGCATCGCCCAGCAATTGTCGCGCAGGTAGGTTTCGGTCCCGGCGAGCCTGTCGCGCCATTTCGTTAGCAGCCCATCATGCATCTGGGAGACCAGGGCCTGCTCATAGCCCTGATGAAGGTCCCAGGCTGTTTTGCCACTGCGCCCTGGCGGATGCTGCTTCAGGAAGGCGGGAAAGGACAGGCTCGCGTAGGCCTGTTCCGCCGCCTCGACGAGGTCCTTCACCAGTTCGACCTGGGTCTCGACATCCGCGCGGTTTCCAGGACGACTGACGTGGCCGGCGACCAGCGTCTCGAAGTCGTAGGCAAGAACAGTGCGGTGTGCTTCGACGAAGCCGGGAATATCGACGGCGACGCCGAGATTCTTATAGGGCATCCAGCCGGGATAAACGACGTCGATGAACATCAGGGTCTTCTGGCGTGGCGCGAAGATGAAGATGTTGTCGATCGAATGGTTGATGCCCTTGTAGGCCAGTTCGAGGCGTTGGTTTCCCTGCTCAAGGGTATAGGTCGTTTCGAAGGTTACAGTTGGAGCCGGGCGCCGCTGGTCCTTCCGCGATGAGAGCAGTTCGGCTGTCCGGGCGTGGGCGACGATCGTAACGTCCTTTGCAAACAGATGCGCGCCGGCGATATGGTCGACATGTTCGTGGCTGTAGACCAGATGCGTCACCGGCTTGTCCGTGACGTCCGCGATAGCCCTAAAGTAGTTTTCCCCAAGGCTGGGTGGCGCATCGCAAGCGATCACCCCGGTCGAAGAGACAAGAAACATGGTGCTGTAGGCACCATCTGTAACCCAATAAAGCCCATCGCTAATCTGCTGGACAAGGTAGCCTTTGCCAGGGTCGACCACAGGTCCCGCACCAGGCGTCGTAGTCGTGCTGCTGGCCGCAAGGGCGGGATGAATGCCGCACCCGCACAACCCGGCCCGGGCGGCTGTCGCACCGGCCACATATTGCAGAAAGTGGCGGCGACCTCGGTCGGCGGCGCCTTTGTTCAGTGTGTTGCGATCCGGCAGATCCTCAGGCTTGGCTATTTCGGACACTCGGCTCCGCTCCTCATCCAGATTTCGGCATCCATCACGAATTCATCATAGGGGATCGGCGGGGTCGTTCGTGCTTGCCCGGTCCGATCGGTACCTGGTGACCAGGCCCATCTCACAAGCGCCGATCTGAGATGGTTGATGACCTGATCGCCAGTGCGGTTTCCGTTGTGCCGCGGGTCTTTCAAATGTTCGCAGAGCTCATTTGTCGAAAGGCCGTCCAAGCCCATGCTGAGTGGCGCGAGGCGCCAGTTCTCGTCGGCGCCGGGGACGCCGCTGGCCGCATTGTTCGATTTTCCATGACATGATGAACATGGCAGGCCCGCCGCACCATGATCCGCGGGTCCACGCGCCACACGAAACAGATGTCGATGCCGGTCGTCGCCCTGGCGCGGATAGTCAGTCAATGTGTGGCAATTCTGGCAACGCGGGCTTGTCATGACGCGGGCGACCGTCGCGAAGGCGTCGGCTGAGGCCGTACTGCTGCCGTTCGTTTGCGACCACAGCGGCTGCACGAACGCCGAGACGGCGGCAATCGTCACGCCGACGAGCGCTCCCAGCGCAAGCCGATGGCCAGTCATCACGCATCACCCGCAGCGCGATGCACCGCGGCGCGGATGCGGGCATAGGTGCCGCAGCGGCACAGATTGGTGATTGCCGCATCGATGTCTTCATCCGTCGGATGCGGCTTGTCGTTGATCAGCGCGGCGGCGGCCATGATCATGCCGGACTGGCAATAGCCGCATTGGGGAACCTGCTCTGCGATCCAGGCCTGCTGCAAGGGATGCGAGCGGTTATCCGAAAGTCCCTCGATCGTCGTGACATGTTTGTCCTCAGCTTCACCGAGCGAAAAGGAACAGGAGCGCACGGGCTGGCCATCGACATGCACTGTACAGGCGCCGCAGGCAGCGATGCCGCAACCGAATTTAGTGCCCGTCAGGCCGAGGTGATCGCGCAATGCCCAAAGCAGCGGCATGTCAGGCTCGGCGTCGACCGTGACCGCGCGACCATTGACGGAAAATCGTGTCATTGCGTTGCTCCCGTCAGATCCGCTGGTAGCCGCTGCGCGAAATCGGCAGGGCTCGGATGCGCTCGCCTGTCGCGGCGAACACGGCGTTGCAGAAAGCGGCGTGCGTCGGCACGGGACCAATCTCCCCGACGCCTGTCGGCTTGGCGCCGCTC
The DNA here is from genome assembly GCF_040321335.1 of Mesorhizobium sp. M0437. Taxonomy (NCBI): domain Bacteria; kingdom Pseudomonadati; phylum Pseudomonadota; class Alphaproteobacteria; order Hyphomicrobiales; family Phyllobacteriaceae; genus Mesorhizobium; species Mesorhizobium sp. M0437. Next base: position 22,010 of record NZ_JAMYRK010000025.1, on the reverse strand, counting down.
TCGACGAACCGAGTCATGATGACAGGCGTCTCGGACACGTGCAGCGGGTCAAACTGATCGAAATTCGTCTGCTCGATCTCGCCGTCTGCGAAGGTTACCTCGGTGCGCAGGCCTGAAAGTCCCCAGACCACGCCGCCCTCGATGTTGGATTTGGCAATGCCTGGGTCGAGGGTCTGGCCGATATCGACGGCGCTCCAGACATGGTGACACTTGATGGTCTTGTCCTTGACGGAGAGTTCGACGACTTGCGCGATATAGCCGCCGAATGCTTTGGCGAGCGCCAGACCGCGGAATCGCCCCGCCGGTAATGCAGCCTGCCAGCCGCACAGCGCGCCGACAGCGTTCAGCACCGCGACCGCGCGGGGATCGGAAGCGGCAAGTCTCAGCCGATACGAAAGCGGGTCGGCATTGGCGCGGTGCGCCAACTCGTCGATGACGCTTTCCAGGACGAAATTGTTCGGTCCGTGGCCGGTCGTGCGCCAGACGGAAACCGAGAGCGGCGTGTCGACGCGATGTTGTTCGACCGCATAGTTCGCAATGGCGTAAGGCGTCTCAGTCAGGCCCTCGACGGCCATGCCATCGTATGCCGCCGGCGGCATGATCGGCCGCGCCCAGTCGCCCTGTGCCTTGATGACACCGCGCGGGAATATGTAGAGCATGTGGGACGGCGAGACGACACGATGCGTCATCGCCGCCGGCAACCCGTCATTGCCGAGAGACGCCTTCACCGCATGGACCATTGGCGGCCGGTAGGCGTCGTAGCGGAAATCCTCTTCCCGACTCCAGATAACCTTGACCGGGCGGCCGGCGGCCTTTGCAACCAGGATCGTGATCTTCGCGAAATCCGCGAGCAGCCGCCGCCCAAAGCCGCCGCCCAGCAACGTTCTGTGGATGATGATCTGGTCGTCGGCGAGACCCAGCATCTGCTTGGCGACAGCGTGGGTGATCTCGACGCCCTGTGTCGGGATCCACAACTCGCACCGATCGTCCGTCACATGGGCCGTGCAGTTCATCGGCTCCATCGTCGCGTGCGCCTGCACCGGGATTTCGAAGATAGCCTCCAGCGGGCTGTCGGCAGCCGCCAGAACGGCAGAAGCGTCGCCCGCTTTGACTTTCGTGTCGAACGACGCGGATTTCAGCAGCGCGCTATATTCGGCCCTTTGGCCACTGGTTGAATATCCGGCGAGTGGACCCGGCTTGAATGTAAGCTCTGCGCCATCGAGAGCCCGCTTCGCCGTCCAGTAGTCATTGGCAACGACAGCGAGGCCGGACGGAATTTCGACGACGGCAAGCACACCGCGCTCAGCCTTGATCGCCGTTGGGTCGAAGGCCGCCAGCGATCCCCCTTGCGAAGGAGCGCGGCGGATGGCGGCCACCGCCATGCCGGGCACCTTCACGTCGATGCCGAAAATCGCCGAGCCATCGACTTTCGAGGGTATGTCGACGCGTGGCTGCGGCTTGCCGATCAGTTCCAAGCTGCTTGTCGGCCTGAGATGAGGATCCTTTGGGATATCGAGCCTTGCCGCGTCAGCGGCAACCGAACCAAAACTCACCACCCGGTCAGTCGGATCATGATGGATGCGGCCCTGGTCGACGCGAAGGCTCGCAGCGGCAACCCCCAGACGCGTCGCGGCCGCGCCGACGAGCATCTCGCGTGCGGCGGCGCCAACGGTGCGCATGATCGGGAAGAAGGTCGAGATCGATTCGCTGTTGCCGGTGAACATCCATTGATATTGCGGGTGCCGGTATACGGGATCGAAATCGGCCCATTCAAGCGCGACGCGCGACCAGTCGGCGCCGAGTTCGTCGGCGAGCACCAAAGGAAGGGTGGTTTGGATGCCCTGTCCCATTTCCGACTGGGAGAGCATGATCGTCACCATGTCGTCTGGATCGATGCGCAGCCAGGCATTGATGAATTTGTCGGGGAGTGAAGATGCGGCCCGCGCTTTGACGGTGACCTGCGCCGACAGGAGCAGAGCGCCGGTCGCGACCAGCAATTGCCTTCGATCCAGCGATCCGACCTTGGTCGGTGCGCCCAGTGGACTATCCATCAAGTTCAGCGATCCCTTCTTGCGACCGGCCACTGCCACGACCGAACCTCTCGCCTTCGATCATAGGATGAGTCATTATTCGTTCAACTGAAATCGCTGGATAGGTGATATGAACAATTCGGATATCATGGCCGAACAGGATGGCTGGTGCAGCAAGTAGGAGATGCAGTTGACTAGCAAAGCCAACACCGATCAGCAGAAACTGCGCCGGCTCGACTTCACCATGCTGACGATCTTTCGCGATCTCGTTCGATTGCAAAAGACAACGCTTGTTGCGGCTACGCTGGGTGTCAGCCAGTCTGCCGTCAGCCATGCGCTGGCTCGGCTACGGGAACTCTTCGACGATCCCCTGTTCGTCAGGCGCCCGAACGGTCTGGAACCGACACAGCGTGCCTCACAGCTTCTCCCACAAGTCGAAGTCATTCTTCGACTTGCCCAGGATGCACTCAAGGTTCCCACGCACTTCGACCCCGAAACATCCACGCGCTCGTTCCGGCTCGCCGGCAACGACCTTGTCGGCGCCGTGATTGCCCCGCCGCTGATAAGGACGTTGCGTGCCGAGGCACCTGGATGCCGGGTGGCGTTTCAATTCGCTGTCGGAACCGAAAGCCTGAACGCCCTGCGCACCAACGAAATGGAGATGGCGATCGGGCGCGTCTGGGATCTGCCCGACGAGTTCCGGGCCGTGCCAGTCTTCGAAGAAGACTTCGTCGTTGTTGTCAGGAAAGACCATCCGGTCGCTCACCACGCGGCGATGTCGCTCGAAGAATACCTATCGCTCGATCACATCCTCGTCTCATTCAGGGGTGGATTTCATGGGATGGTCGATCAGGCTCTGAAGAAGCGCCGGCTTCGGCGCCGGGTTGTCGCCAGCGTCCCGATGTTCATGACGGCCATGGGCGTTGTGGCGAGCGGCGATCTCTCTTCAACGGTCCCGGCCCGGCTCGCCGCCAAATACGCCGATCAGTTCGGGCTTGCGGTCCTTGAAACGCCACTCGCCATTGATCCGTTTACGTTCAGCCTCGTGCGGCATGCACGATCGACGTCGGACGTTGGCCTGGATTGGTTGTCGGCAAGGATAATCGAGAGCGCCTGCCCGCCCTGACCCAAAAAGGAATAAGAAGAAACCATGGCCTTGTTCGGGATTTGACGCACACCGGACTCTTGGTCACGCTGGACCGATGACAAGGGGCGTGCTGCTGGACCTCGCAGGCGTCAACCATGGTGGTAAGACCGCTATACCAGGCGAGGTCGACGCCGTCGCGCAGTTGCGGCAGTCCGGTTTGGCCGACGTATAGTAAGCAATGCCACGCGCTCTGTTGGTTTGTCTACGCTATTATAGCCGTGCAGTACGAAACTACAACAACTTGAACATGTTAGTGGCAGCGCAATCGTACAAAGACCGGCATTGGGAAACAACAGTAAAGGTCGCCTGACAAACTCCTAATTTGTAGGTCACAGGTTCGATTCCTGTGGGATCACCACTCAGTCACAGCAAATATGGCCCAAGCTAAATTAGAGCAAGGCTAGGCGATTCCGTTACCGGCCATCCTGGTCGGTGACCCACGAGCTTTCAAAGCAGCCATCAGCATAGGCCCGACCGAAAACTCCCGGGCCCTCGCCTTCTCAGTCAGCACGCGCAGATACATCGCCGATCACATGGACTTCATGGAGCCGCAGAAAACTGGTTCACTTTTTGTTCTTTTCCGAAAACGCGTGGCGAGATATATAGTCTGGCGTGTCCTTTAACTGATTCCTCAGGGAGGCAGCGCGCAGATGACCGTCCAGCCCATCAATACCATGCTGCAGGGGGACAGGATTCTCAATGAACCGATAATCAGCTGCCCAAGCTGCAAGACGGAAATCAAGCTCAATGAGTCGCTCGCGGCCCCTTTGATTGCCGCCACGCGTGAAGAATACGAAATGCGCCTGGCGCAGAGCAAGGCATCGATGGCTGCCAGAGAAGAGGAGCTCAAGCGCCAGCAGGCCGAGATCGTCGCCGCCAAACAGGACATCGCCAACCAGGTGGCTGGGCAAATCAAGCTTGAGCGTGCCGGAATCGCGGTCGAGGAAGCCCGCAAGGCAAAATTGCTGCTTTCGGTAGACCTGGAGGACAAGGATAAGAAGCTTGCCGAGCTGGAGGCGACGTTGAAGGCGCGCGACGAAAAGCTCACCGAGGCCCAGCAGCAACAGGCGGAATTCCTGAAAAAGCAGCGTGCGCTTGACGACGAAAGCCGGGAGATGGCGCTGACCATCGAAAGGAAGATCCAGGAGGGGCTGGACGCCGTTCGCGTCAAGGCGAGGTCGGAAGCGGAAGACGGGCTCAAAATGAAGGTCGCGGAAAAGGAAGAACAGATCGCAGGCATGCAGCGTCAGATTGAGGAGCTGAAGCGCCGTGCGGAACAGGGTTCCCAGCAGCTGCAGGGTGAAGTTCTGGAGCTTCAGCTGGAAGCCCTCATTGCCAGCCGGTTCCCGATGGACGTCATTGAACCGGTTGCCAAGGGTGAGTTCGGCGGAGATGTCCTGCACCGCGTCGTCGGACCGGCCGGCCAGCCATGCGGCGCCATTTTGTGGGAATCGAAACGCACCAAGAAATGGAGCCAGGGTTGGTTGGGGAAGCTCAGGGCTGATCAGCGGGCCGCAAAGGCGGACATTGCGCTTATGATCTCGGAAGCTCTGCCTGCCGGTGTGGAAACCTTCGATCTTCTGGACGGGGTCTATGTCGCCCATCCCAAATGCGCGATGCCGATCGCAATCATGCTGCGACAATCACTCATCGAGCTGGCGAACTCCCGCCTCGCCCAGGACGGCCAAGCCACCAAAATGGAGCAGGTCTATGGCTATCTGACCGGTCCGCGGTTCCGCCATCGCGTCGAGGCCATCGTCGAAAAGTTCTCTGATATGCAGGAGGACCTGGCCAAGGAACGCAAGGCCACAACACGCCTGTGGGCCAAGCGGGAGGCTCAAATACAAGGCGTAATCGAGTCGACCGCGGGGATGTACGGCGACTTGCAAGGCATCGCTGGAAAGGTGATGCAAGAAATTGACGGCTTGGAGGTCCTGGCCATTGAAACATCTCCGCCCGGTGCCGAATAGGCAATCGGTATGCAGCTCAACAGGAAAACGATTGGCAATCTGGAGCGGCTTCCCCAGACATACCCATCGGACTCCTCGGATAGGGTAAGCAAAAGAAGCCCGCCCACCCGAGGCAATCGTCGTGCCTAGCCGACGGCCTCTTATCTAAGGTCTTGACTCGTTAATCGCCATATGGCTATATAGTCATATGGCAATATATGGACCCACCGGCGACCGTCTGAGCAAGGCATTCTCGGCCCTCTCCGATCCCACGCGACGCGCGATCCTGGCCCGCCTTGCGACGGGCGAAGCCACGGTGTCGGAACTGCTGGCACCATTCGAACTCAGTCAACCCACGATCTCCAAGCATCTCAAGGTGCTGGAGGATGCGGGTTTCATCGAACGCGGACGTGATGCGCAGCGGCGACCGCGCAAGCTGGTGACAACGGCTCTCAAGGATATTGCCGACTGGGTAGAGCCGTTTCGCAGCCAATGGGAAGACAGGCTCGACAATCTGGATCGCCACCTCGAAAAAATGGGCAAAAAGGAGAAGTAGCATGCTGGCAGGGATCGCGAACACCGACCTGATACTCGACCGGGACAAGCACACGATCATTCTGACGCGCGTGCTTGCTGCGCCCTGTGAACAGGTCTTCGAGGCATGGACGCAGCCGGAGCATGTGGCATGCTGGTGGGATCCATCAGGCGAACCGCTCGCACAATGCGAGATCGACCTGCGTCCGGGAGGGGCCTTCAGGTTCGTCAACCGGCATCTCCCTGGCGCCAACCAGTTCGCTGGCGTCTATCGCGAGATCGCACCGCCGCGTCATCTCGTCTTCGAAGCAATGGGGGCGATCGGGCGTGTCATTCTCGACGAGACTGGCGGCAAGACGTTTCTGACGGTGAGGATCGAGTGCGGCTCGGCGGAACGGTTGGAGCAATATCTGAAAATGGGCATCGACACCGGAACGGCCAAGACATTGGACAACCTTGCCGCACATATTGGCGCGATGGCACAACGGACATCCAGCTCTCCGTCAACTGCTCCGAGCAGCGGCGAGTAACATTAGATGCAACAATCAATCTGGACAGCGGCAGATGCGGCTCTGGTGGCGTATGCCATCACCTGCGTCGTTCTATGCCTTAATCTTCTGATGCTCTGGGCTTCCAGCGGGGCGATCCGCGCGAAGGGTGGCGTGGCAATCAATCCGGAGGATGGGGCTCGCTATGGTGTACCCGTGTCAGAAATTGACCCGCCAACTGTCGCGCGGCTCCTGCGCGCACACCGCAATGCCGAGGCCACGATCTATCCATTTCTGCTGCTGGGCCTGCTCTTTGTTTTCACGGGAGGAAAGGCAGCAATTGCAATTCCCATTTTCGCAATTTTTGTAGTCGCCAGGATCGTACATTCGATAGTCTATCTGAAGGCCATGCAGCCTTGGCGCACGATCGCTTTTGCAGTCTCCCTGCTCGCAATCGTTGTCCTGATGGGCGCCGTAGTCCATGATTTGCTCTTTGCCTGAGGTAGAACCGTATGTCAGTACCGAAAGCTCCAATCCTGTCGTTCACGGACGTCGTCGCCATCGAGGCCTGCGTGTCGACTAGCGAAAGACTGACGAGGACGTCTGTTTGGGGTCGAACTTGCCTATTGGGAGAGCGGACATTCGCGGACCGCCACACTGCTATAGTCAATGCTATGGATCGACTCCAGCACCTGGTGCACGCGCGGCGGCCGTGATGATTTTGTCGGGATCGTCGGTCCAGACGAAGGGCTATGACTGCAGCTTGTGGTCGATGACGAAGCGGTTGATAGCGGAAACCAACCTGCCCTCAACACAGGACTGGTGATAGCCGGCGCACCGCCTGTCGTGCTGCCGCCATCGGTGCTCTTCGTTTTCTGAAGCGCTTTTTCGTGGACTCAATCGCAAGAGCATCGTCAGGGCGACCTGCGGTTTTCCACTATTATGATCGGCTCGTGCCCGAATTTTCTATCAACGTCGCCGCGACTCGAGTATTAGGTTCCGCTTATGGAGCGTCGACACGCCATCCGAAGGATCAGGGACGGACTTTGGGAAGTCTATGACATAGACAATGAAAAGGTTGTCTTGGTGGACAGCGTAGCTCTGACCAATTTGCGGGACGAAGAGGCACTCGATGCTAATGGGTGGATTTCTTGTTGCGAGCAGGTTTCCAACGCTCGGTTGATGGTTTCTCCAGGGACACGTTCGCGCGCACGTCAGGCGAAGGCACCTCAAGCCTCTCATTGTGGGTTCCATCAGAACCGCAGGGCACGAGCTTCCAGCGCCAGTTGCCCTGCGGCGGGACGTTGGGGTGGCACCAAGCAGGCAGGAAGGACATCGCCATTACGCACCGATTTACGCGGCAAATCTTGGCTCGGGAACTCCCGTTACGCCGAGGCCGGTGATGGCAAAAAGGCTGCCGCGTAAAACTCCGTCGCCCGGAAAGCGCGGCAGCGGCGGCTTGGCCATCGAAGTGACGTACAGGGTGTCGAGCCTCGGCCCGCCGAACATGACGCTGGTGATCTTCTTGACGGGCATGTCGATGATGCGATCAACGCTGCCGTCGGGCGCGTAGCGGACCAGCCTGCCATCATAGACCAGCGCGTTCCACAGGAATCCTTCCGCATCGACAGTTGAGCCGTCAGCCGCCCCTCCCCGGCTGGTATCGACACGCGTGAAAGTGCGCCGGTTGGTGGCGGCACCGGTTGCGATGTCGTAGTCGTAGGCCCAGATCTCGCCGGTCCAGGTGTCGGCGAAATAAAAGGTGCGGTCGTCCGGGCTCCAGCACGGACCGTTCGAGCAGATGATGCCAGAATCTATTCTGGTAACGGAGAAATCCGAATCGAGCCGGTAGAGCCCGCCGGAGGGTCCCTCTTCCATCGTGTCCATTGAGCCGGCGAAGAAGCGGCCGCGCCGGTCGACCTTGCCGTCATTGAGCCGGTTCATCGGCCTGTCCGGCTCCGGATCGTGAATCGGCGTCACCTCGCCGGTGGCGAAATCAAGCAGATGGAAACCGCGCTGCAGCGATACCACAGCGCCGCCGCCGTCCTTGCGCAATGCCATCGAACCGATCTTCATCGGCACGTCCCAGCAACGGATCTCACTACCGTCGGCGGTTGCCCGAAACACACGCCCGTCGAAACTGTCGATCCAGTAGAGGCGCTCCTGTTCAACGTCCCACAGCGGTCCCTCGCCCAGCGTGGTCTTCACGTCCACCACGACTTCGATCTTCATGCCGTCCTCCTCTGTTCGAACCTTGCAGAAACCGGTCAAAACGCGACCTGATCGCCGCCCTTCAATGACAGGATTTCGCGGGCCTCGTCGGGCGTTGCCACTTCCATGCCGAGGCCTTCGACGATCTTGCGGGCAAGCACCACCTGCTCGGCATTCGACTTGGCAAGCCTGCCCCTACCGGCCCAAAGACTGTCTTCGAGCCCAACGCGAATGTTGCCGCCAAGCGCTGCCGATTGTGCCGCGATGCGCAACTGGCTGGCGCCCGCACCCAGCACCGACCAGCGGAACTGGTCGCCGAACAGGCGATCGGCGGTGCGCTTCATATGGGCGACGTCTTCCGGGTGCGTGCCGATGCCGCCGAGCAGGCCGAACACCGACTGCACGAAGAACGGCGGCTTCACCAGCCCGCGATCGGCGAAATGGGAGAGGTTATAGAGATGGGCGATGTCGTAGCACTCGAACTCGAAGCGGGTCCCATTGTCGTAGCAGGTTGCCAGTATGTATTCGATGTCCTTGAACGAGTTGCGGAAGACCAGATCACGCGTCGCTTCCAGATGCGGCTTTTCCCAATCGAACTTGAACGTCTCGTATTTGTCGGCGAGGTGATAGAGCCCGAAATTGATCGAGCCCATGTTGAGCGAGGCGACCTCCGGCTTGAACTGGGCGGCGGGGCGCACACGCTCCTCCACCTTCATGTAAGGACTGCCGCCGGTGGTGATGTTGATGGCGGCATTGGTGCCTTGCTTGACGCGCGGCAGGAAACGCGCGAACGCCTCTGGCGTCTGGTCGGGCTTGCCGGTCTCGGGGTCGCGGGCATGCAGATGCAGGATCGCCGCACCCGCCTCCGCCGCCGCGATCGCCTCGCGCGCGATCTGGTCCGGCGTGATCGGTAGATAAGGCGACATAGTCGGCGTGTGGATCGCCCCCGTCACCGCGCAGGTGATAATGACCTTGCCGCTGGGTTGCTGGGCGCCGGGCTTGCGGCTTGTTTGCGTCATTGTCCAAACTCCTGATCCGACTTTTTCTTGTGCGCCGCCAGCGCCATCAGCCGGCGGTCGCGCCAGACCTGCCGTTCGCCGAGTTCTTCCCGCGGCAGGCGCTTGCGGCGCTCGGCCTCGATCGTCTCCATGACCTCGCCGGCCCAGTCGACGCGGCGCAGCATCTGCGGGAAGATGTTGGAATAGATCGCCTGATAGCGCTCGACATAGTCGCGCACACCACCGGGTGCATTGAGGTCGATCGTCTCGAACGGACCCATGAACGACCAGCGCAGCGCCAGCCCGTCGCGCAGGCCAGTGTCGACGTCCTCGACGCTGGCATAGCCGTCGGCGACGAGCCGAAACGCCTCCTCCAACAGCGCGCCTTGCAAGCGGTTCATGATGAAGCCGTCGAGCTCGCGCTTCATCACCAGTGGCGCATGGCCCGCCTCGACAAGAAACGCGCGGGTCCTTTCCACCGTTTCGGCGGAGGTCCATGGCGCCGGCACCACCTCCGCTGCCGGGATGAGATAGGGCGGATTGATCGGGTGCACGACGAGGCAGCGATGGCGCCCCTCAAGATGATCGGTGAATCTCGACGGCAACAGCGCCGAGGTGGAACTGGCGATCACCGCCTGCGGACCGGAAAGTGCGTCGATGCGGGAGAACACGTCACGCTTCACCTCGAGGTTTTCCGGCGTGTTCTCCTGGACATGGACGGCATCGGCCAGGGCCTCGCCAAGCTCCTCCACAATGGTGATGCGGCCAAGCACGGTATCGACCGCCTGTCCCCGCAGCAGATCGTTGGCGGCAAGGTCGCCGAGCACCCCAGCGATATAGTCGCGCGCACCGCTGGCCGCGGCCGGTGCCTGGTCCCACATGCGCACATCATGGCCGGCACGAGCGAAGCTTATCGCCCACGCTCGCCCGATGAAGCCGCTTCCGACAATTGCTACCTTCGCCATGATCTCCCCCTCAGAGTGTCTCGACGTTGCCGTCGACGCCGAGCGACTGGCCGGAAATGTTGATGCCCGCATCGGAAAGCAGGAAGGCCACCATCGCCGCGACATCGTATGGGCTGGTCATGCGGCGCAGCGAGATGTTCTGCAGATAGCGTTGTGTCATCTCCTCGTTTGAAACGCCGAGCTGCTTTGCCCGGTCGGCAATGACCTTGTCGATGCGCGGTCCCTCTATGATGCCGGGCAAGATGGCGTTGACCCTGATCCCATGCGGTCCGAGTTCCTTGGCAAGGCTCTGGGTCAGGCCGACAACGCCGAACTTGGCAGCCGAGTACGGCGTGCGGAACGCGTAGCCATGGCGGCCGGCGGCCGAAGACATCGAGATGATCGAGCCGCCGCCCGCCGCCTTGATCAGCGGCACGGCACGGCGCGCGCACAGGAACTGGCCGGTCAGGCAGATATCTATGCAGCGCCGCCAGTCTGCCGGATCGATCTCATCGACCCCGCCGGTCGGCCCGGCAATGCCGGCATTGTTGATCAGGGCGTCGAGCCCGCCGAGCTTCTCCTTTACGGTCTCGAACAGCCGGTCGACATCGTCGTCGCGCGAAACGTCCGCTTTGACTGCGCCGGCGAGTGTGAGCCTCTCTGGAGCGGCGGCCAGCGCCTCGTCGGAAATGTCGCAGATCACGACACGCGCGCCGAGCCGCGACAGTGTCTCGGCAATGGCAAAGCCGATGCCGCCGGCGCCCGCCGTGACCAGCACGCGTTGGCCTTTGAGCCCGGTCAGGAATTCGTCCGCCGATACCGGTGCGCTGGAGCTCATTATTCCATCCTTTCATTGAATCCGCCTTTCGCGCAGCGCCATGACCGCAGCGAGCACCACCAACCCGAACAGGATCGCCCGCGTTGCATAAGGCAGCGTCGTGCCGGCGAGCAGCATCTGCAACGCCGTCAAAAGCAGCACGCCCCCCAGCATGCCGAGATAGTGGCCGCGCCCGCCGGTGATCAGCGCACCGCCGACGACGACTACGGCGATCGAGGGCAGCAGATAGTCGTCACCCATGCCGAGGCTGGCCTGGCCGGAAAAGCCGGTCAGCATGATGCCGACGAGCCCCGCGCAGACCGCCGACAGCACATAGACGAGGATGAGCGTGCGCCCGACCGCGATGCCGGAGAGCTGGGCCGCGCGCAGGCTGTTGCCGATGCCATAAACCCGGCGGCCGAAAGGGGTGCGGCCAAGCAGCAGCACAGCAAAGACGACGAAGGCGATCATGAACAGCACCACCGGCGTCACAACGAATACCTTCCCGGTCATGAACCAGCGCAGCATCGGCGAGGAGAAGCCGGCCGGCGTACCCTGCGAGTAAAGCAGCGCGACGCCTTGCAGAATGCCGTTGGTGGCCAGCGTCATCACGATCGGCGAAATGCCGAGGAAGACGATGCCGATGCCGTTGGCAAGACCGATCAGGCAAGCTGTGAGCAGCACCGCCGGCAGCGCATAGGCAAGTGCACCATCCGAGCCGTTGACCATGCCGGCAAGCAGGATGCCCGAGAGACCGATCGTCCACGGCACCGACAGGTCGAGCCCGCCGGTGAGGATTACGCTGCCTTGCCCAAGCGCCAGGACGGCGAGGAAGCTCGACAGCACGAAAAGCGAGTTCCAGTAGGTGACGTTGACGATGGCGCGTCCGAGCCAGATTTGGGTGATGATCACGACCACGGCCAGGCAGACATAGGCCGGCAGCGCATAACGCAGCGTCTCGGCGTTGCGTATATGGAAGGCCGGCTGCGGCGCCTGCTGATCGTCGGTGCTGCCACGCGCGATCCTCAGCCGCCGGTCGGTGCGATCGATCTGCGAGGGCAGCATTCCGGCGCGCCATGCGGCCAATCGCGCCCGCAGCGCACGCAGTTGGCGGGCGAGCACGGAGCCATGCGACAGCGAGCCGGCAAGCACGGCAAGGATCAGGATCGTGCCCTCGGCGATCGTCGAATAATAGGCCGAGACGTTGAGTACGAGCAGGATGTTGACGACCATCATCAGGATGTAGGCGCCGAAGACGGTGCCAACCGGCCCGCCTTGACCGCCGCCCAGCCTTGTACCGCCGACGACGACCGCCGCGAACATCGACAGCAACAACGGGTTACCGACGAGCGGATCGCCGCTGCCCGTCTGTGCGCTGATGAAGACGCCGGCGAGCCCGTAGCAGCCGCCGGCTATGACATAGATCAGGAAGCGCACGAGAACGACGCGCACGCCGACCGAAGCGGCCGCGTCCGGATCGCTGCCGACGGCATAAAGCGCCGTCCCGAAGCGTGTGCCTTTGAGCCAGAACCAGGCGAGCAGGACGACGCCGATGACCACCAGCGGCATCGGTATCCAACCGGCGATAGCATCACCGAGATAGAAGGCGCCAAGATCGGGCGAGACGAAGCCGCCCGGCTTGTCCATGACCAGCAGCGTTACTCCCTGCAGGATGAACATGGTCGACAGCGTGACGACGATAGGCTGCATGCGCAGGACGGCAATGAAGAAGCCGTTGAAGGCGCCGACCAGCATGCCGACCCCAATTCCGGCCAAGGTCCACAGCGCGACACTGGTGCCGGTCGCCATCGGATCCATACCTTTTGCCAGGACGACATTGACCAGCGAGATCACCGCGCCGGCGGACAGATCGAAACCGCCGGACAGGATGACCACCGTCTGGCCGATCGCCGCCAGCGCCGAGGTGGCGCCGCCGCTGGAGAGAAACGAAATGTCGAAATAGGTGAGCCGCCCGGCACTGACCAGATCGACGATAAGCAGGAGCACCGCAAAGACGATCGCCGCGATGATCGCGCCGCTGTGCCGCGCGAGAAGCCGCGTCAATGTCGCGGCCGGTGCCGCGGCGGGCAAACTCGTCACGCTCATTCCGCCGCCTCCCGGACCAACTCGCCTTGCCCCAGCGCCGGTCGCATGATCGCGCCTTCCGTGATGTGGTTGCCGGCAAGCTCCGCCACCAGGCGACCGTCATAGAGGACGAGCACTCGGTCGCATTGATGGACCAGCTCGGGAATTTCGGTTGAATGCAGAAGGATCGAGCCGCCGGCCGCCACATAGTCGCGCATCATCACATAGAGCTCGTGCTTGGTGCCGACGTCGATGCCGCGGGTTGGGTCGAAGAGCAGCAGGATGCGGCTCTCGGCGACCAGCCATTTGGCGATGGCGATCTTCTGCTGGTTACCGCCCGAAAACGCCCCCGCCCTCGTCCACATGGCGCGGTGGTCGACCTCGACCGCCGAGAAGGCGGACTGGACGGCCTGCGCCTCCTCGTGCCTGCTGATCAGGCCAAATCGGGTAAAACGCGCGACGACCGGCAGCGATACGTTTTGCCGGCCCGAGAGCTTCAGGAACAGGCCTTCGGTCTTGCGGTCCTCCGGCACCAGCCCGATCGCCATGTTGGGCTTGAGCGCATCGGCGGGCGAGCCCAGCCACACTTCGCGCCCGTCGACCAGGATATGGCCGCGCTCGATCTCGGCCATGCCGAAGCAGGCGAGGAACAGGTCGAGCTGGCCCATGCCCTGAAGCCCGGCAATGCCGAGAATCTCGCCCTTGCGGAGGTCGAAACCGACGCCGTCGAGCTTCATGCCGGCCTTGAGATCGCGTACGCCGAGCACCGGCGGACCGAAGACCGCCTCGCTTTCGGGTTTTGGCGGAAAGGTCTGGGCGATGCTGCGACCGATGATCTTTTCGATCACTTCTCCATCCGGGACGTCGGCCACCGGCGCCGTCACGATATGACGGCCGTTTCTGAGAATGGTCAGCGTGTCGCAGAAGGCCCGCACCTCTCGCATGCGGTGGGTGATGAACACGACCGTCGTGCCGGCGGCCTTAAGTCGCGCGATGATGCCGCCCAGCCATTCGACATCGCCGCCCGACAGCGTCGAGGTCGGTTCGTCGAGCAGGAGGATGCGCGGCTTGCGATAGAGCGCGCGCGCGATTTCGATCTTCTGGCGGACGGCGAGATCGAGGGTCGCGACCTCGGCATCAAGATCGACCGAAAAGCCGAGATCTGAAATGTGCTGGCGCACCGCCCTGCGCGCGCTCGCCCGCCTGATCAGGCCGCTCGGGCCGACAGGCGCGTAGGGCAGCAGCATGTTGTCGAGAACGCTGAGATCGCGCACCAGCGTCATTTCCTGGAAGGCTGTCTGCACGCCTTTGGCGTGCGCGGCGCGCGGCGAACCGAGTGGCGCCGGTTCACCAAGAACGGTGATTTGCCCTTCGTCGGGCCGCACCAGTCCCGACAGCAGCTTGACGAGCGTCGACTTGCCGGCACCGTTTTCGCCGAGCAGCGCGTGCACGCTGCCCGAAACGATCTCAAAGGAGACGCCATCGAGGGCGACCGTGGCACCAAACGCCTTGCGGACGCCCTCTATGCCGACAGCTGTCGATTGCGCTGACATCATGATCCCAGTCCCGGCCTGCACGGGGTGCGTGGGAGTGCCTCCAAAGCACCCCACGCCCCATTCGGAGAGCCTTACTCCTCGGGCTGCCCGACAAGGGCGGCCGCGAGACCGATTTCAGGTGTCTGGTCGGAGAAGATCGAGGCGAACCAGCCGGGGTTGGAGACCAGCGACGGTTTGAAGGCGTTACAGCCAGCCTTCATCTCCGCCCAGGTGCCTTCGTCACAAAGCTTTATCGTGTCGTTGGTGACGACCGGCAGCGGCAGGATCGTCTTCTTGGCAACCTCCTTGCCGTCAAGCGCCTCGACCGCAAGCTTGAGGGCGAGCGCGCCGGAATAGGGCGGCGATGCATAGGAGATACGCGGCGCGCCGAGCGGCGCATAGGGAGAGGCTGCGCCCTCGACCTCCGTGCCCTCCGGCAGCATCTGGATGCGCCCGCCATTGGAGCCCTCGCCGGCGCAAGGCAGCAATTCGCTGCTCTTCTTGCCGGCCTCGAGCTGCATGGAATTGGCGGTGAAGCAGCCGACCTGCATCCACAGCCCATTTATGTCATCCCAGCTGCGCGTCGCCAATATCTTGGAAAGTTCGGTACGGGCCACCGCCTGGCTCCACATACCGACAGCCTCGCCCACGATCTTGATGTCGGGATGCTTGGCAAACACCTCCTTTGCGGCCTTGGTGCGCAGATCGTCGACCGAGGTGCCGGGAACGCCGGTCACTGCGATGATGTTGCCCTTGCCATTGAGCTTCTTGACCAGCCACTCCGCCGTCACGCGGCCAGCCTCTTCCTGATCGATATGGACGTTGTAGGCGCAGGGCTCTGTGATCTCGGCATCATAGGCAAACACCTTTACCCCCTTGTCGCAGGCGTTCTTCACCACCTGGTTGAGCGCTGTCGGCGAGATCGGGAAGATCACGATGGCTTCGGCACCTGCCTGCACCATCGCGTTGATCTGCTGGATCTGGCGCTGTGCGTTCGGCCCGGCCACCTGAACCTGGAGGTCGACCTTGTCGGCCATGCTCTTGTGCGACGCCATCGCCTTGACCATGTTGGCGGCCTCGGCCTGCCAGTCATTGCCGATGAAGCTCATGCTGAGAAATATTTTGTGCTTTCCGGCCGCCTCGGCCGCCGACATCCCGAAGGCGCAAACAGCCATGCCGGCAAGCAGCGCGAGCCGCCGGGCTTTCGATCCGATACCCATTCGAAACTCCTCCCAGTTCAGACGACCAAATGCCTCCCAAGGGCACGAAACGTGCTCCTTGTCATTCGATGCAGCTGACCGTATCATGATTTGATCAAAGATCAATGATGAAATGCTAGTGGGTAAAAGCCGGATACGCCGGCGCTTGACGCGGCAATCCGAACCTTGCATTCCGGGCACAGGCGCCGGGTAGGACAAGAGCGTCGCCGTATGGGGAAAGGTAGGCACAGATGGCTGGGGCGGCATTCAGGAAGCCGGGCGTCGAGATTACGCCGCTGTCCAGGGAAACCCTGCAGGACAGGGTTTACCGGCACGTCACCGAGTTGATCCTCGACGGCAGTATCGTTCCAGGTGAAATGGTGACGGTGCAGAGCCTTGCCGACGCTTTCGGCGTCAGCCCCATGCCGGTTCGCGAGGCCCTGCGGCGTCTGAGCGCCGCCAACGCATTGATGGTGGTTTCGGGCCGTTCGATCGGGATACCGGCATTAAGCCGCGCGCGACTCATCGATCTCAGGAACGTCAGGTTTGAGATCGAGGCGATCGCCGCCGCATGGGCGGCCGAGCGAATGGACGATCCCAGCGTGGCGCTGCTGCGCCAGCATCTGGACGCACTCGAACAGGCCAATGCCGCCGGCGACGTCAAATCCTACCTCAGGGCCAACTACGCCTTTCATTTCTCCATCTATCGAGCCGCGGGTTCGGAAAACATGCTCAACATCATCGAGAACCTGTGGCTGCAGATCAGTCCCTATTTCAACATGCTGCACGATTCTGGAAATTATTCGACCGCCAACCAGCACCATCAGCAGATGTTTGCAGCGCTGCGAGATCGCAACGCGGAAGCTGTCCGGGCCGCGGTTCGCGCTGACATCGACGCGGCTTTCACAGTGCTGATCAAACTGCTGAAGTAACATTCAGGTCGCCATAAGCGACATGCCGCCTCCATTGCTGATCAGACTTCCAGTTCTTTTTCCGCCCACTCCGCGAACTTTTCCAACTTGTCGAGCAAGCTCTCGGCTTCGGGTAGTGATTTTGCCCTGATTCCGTATTGAGCTTCGTCCTTCTCATGGAGAATGCTCCGCAACCGGCTGGCCTGCGCTGCAGGAAGGCGATTTCCAAGCGCATCGCGCATGGTTTTCACCACGGCCGCATTATCCGCGCGGTTGATCGTTCCTGCAAATCGGGCAGTGAGCGCATCGGCGTATGCTATTGCCGCATTCACGATCTGCGACATAGCCGGATTGCCGATGTCACCCGTTCAGACATTGCACCTCCAAACGGGCAGCCTTCAAATATGAGCGGGCGATGCGCAATCGCTCCTCGCCAAAGCCTGTCTCGACTACTTTCGTCGCACCTCTTCTGGTCATGCCAACGCCTTCTGGCGAGTTTTTGTTGCGAGTTCGTCCGGGCGTGGACCCAAGACGAGCAGGGCATTTGCTTCGACGCCGCCCCACCAAGGGTCTCCCGTGCTCGACAGCCTCGCCACATCCTGCGGAGTGACTCCCACCACCGAGGGATTGAAGCCAAGGTCTTCACCGTGGGTCACCAGTGCCTCACGGATCTCTTGGAGCGCGCTTTCTAGCTTTTCGGATGGCGTAACCACTGCGATGTCGAGATCGCTGTCTGGACGGTCCTCGCCCCTCGCCACGCTGCCGTAAATCCAGGCCGCGAGTACGTTCGGCCGAACTGCGGAGACCGCCTCAGTGACTACAGCGCGAATGTTGGAATACCTAAGCGCCTCCTGCTCAAAGAGGGCTTGCAGTGATGTCGCCAGTGGATGGCGATCATTCAACCGATAAAGACGAGCCCTGCCCGTTCCCTCTGAAGATACGATGCCAATCCCCTCCAAGGTTGCGAGAGCAGACCACACGCTTGCCCTCGCAAGCCCGCTACGAGCCGCAAGCAATGGTGAAGAAAGCAAGCCGCCGTGCCGGGATAATTCCCGGAGCAATCTCACGCTTGCGTCGGTGCCGAGCATAATGGTGAGTGGATAGCGCAAAGCGCTTTGAGCGGTCGAGCGTGCCATGGCGCAAGTTCCTTCTGCTCTGGAGCCATAGCACGTCGACTGCCGGATATCAAATCTGATGTTTGGTTTTCTAAACAGATGTCCTGTTATCTGAGCTTGGCGGCTGCTGCGCCGCTATCACGAATGTATCCGAAAGATGTTGATCGCCACGTTCATCCAGTCCATCGTAGGAGCAAGAGCAAGATGCCGCTCTATCTTATCCATTTCATTATCTTCTTTCTGCTTCAGTCCGTCCAATGCCCGGTCGGCGGCGAACGGCGAGCTTCTCCTCCCGATAGAGCCGGAACAGCTTCTTGTGGTTCACGACCAGGCCCTCCCGCCTCAGCATCACGAGAAGACGCCGGTAGCCGAACCGGCGACGCTGCTGCGCGATCGCCTTCATCCGCTCGCGAAGCTCGCGGTCGTCCGGCCCGCTGGTCTCGTAGCGAACCGTCATGCGGCAACAGCCGATGGCTTTACACGCCCGCCGTTCGCTCATCCCGAAGCCTTCCTTCAGGCAAGCGACAGCTTTCCGCTTGGCCGCGGGCGTCACCATTTCTTTCCCACAAGATCCTTCAACGCGGCATTGTCGAGCATGGCGTCGGCCAGAAGCCGCTTCAGCCGCGTGTTCTCGTCCTCCAGAGCCTTCAGTCGCCGAGCCTCGGAGACATCCATCCCGCCGAAGCGGGCCTTCCAGTTGTAAATCGAGGCGTCGCTGACCCCGTGCTTGCGGCACAGATCGGCAACCGATACCCCGGCCTCATGTTCCTTCAAAATTCCGATGATCTGCTCTTCAGAGAACTGGCTACGTTTCATGTCCTGGTCCTCTCGATGGGCCAGAACGAACTTCAAACCGGATTAGATCAGAGGGGCAAGGTCACGCTCCCAGTCAGATTGGCTGGGCTCACCGCTGCTCCTGGCGCAACCGCGGCCTCCAAAATGATCGCCAACAATGTCTGCGTTCAGGCAGTGGCAACAGTGCCTTCAATGGCTGACATGAGGCGCGAGGCGGACCTGCCCGATGTTTCATGCGCCGAATGCCCGAGATGCGAGCGCAGCCATTAACCATCGATTAACTATTCGGTCGCCTTTAATTCAATTTTGCAGCATACTGATTTGGGTAGCGTGGCTGCTCAAGGAGATTGGAACAAGAGAGGGTAATTCTCCTGTTCGCGCACCAGACTTTCACTCACGACATTCGAAATTGAAAAAGAAGCGACGGAACACCGTCGTGTCATGGGGAGGCGCCGCATCATGTTTGATGAGGAGCGCCAGAATGAAGATCGAAGACGCAGTTACCGCAGTGACGTCAGAAGCGAGCGCGCTCATGTCTTGCCTCGGCCAGCCCGTTGTCGCCTACCACGTCACGGAAATCATGAGAGAGACAGACCTGGCACACGCCCGCGAGATGCAGCTCGCGCTGGTGCGACGAACCATCGAGGCTCTTGTCGATGACGGCCTGGAAGGTGTCGCCGCCGAACATTTTGCATCCGAGTTCGATGGCAGCATCGGCTTGACCTGGAGACTTCTGCACGCATCCGACGGCGTGGCGCATTGATCAAGACCAGAGCGGTCTTGGTCAAGCTCTGGGAGGTGCGCCGGGCGAAGTCAATGAGGTCGTTGGGTGTCTGGAAAACGCGAACGATACGGACCCTTTCTTCGCCGGAATAATTGCGACTTGGGTGCCGTCGGAACTGAAAGCTGCGCGTGTAAGGCCCGGTCGGACGGTCACTTCGTCTGGCTGGCAAGGGCAGAGCCAATATCGTTCCATGGACCCCGGATGCGATCGCCTTCACGAGGACGCCCCAGGAAGTGCTTCGGATCGTTCTATCTCGACCGACAAGGCCGGCGTCAGCAAGGGCGCCTTCTACCCGAACGGGATGAACGAAGCGCTCAAAAGCACCTGACGTTTGCGATGGAGGAAAGGTGGAATTGAATGCAGAGTGATTGGCTGCACAGCGGATTCCAAAGCCGAGAAAGATTCGGGGATCGACCTACGAATTACCTGGCGATGGGGTCCATCGGGTGCCAGTGTCGAGCGGCTACCAAGCAGCATCTTCGCCTGAGCTGGCATTGCGGCATCTCGCCTCAACGGGAGTCGCCATAGCTATTCCACCTCAGCCAGGGGCGCTACGGCCGGTCCGTTCAAAGCCGTGCCATCGACGGCAAAATGCGAGCCGTGGCAGGGGCAGTCCCAGCAGCGTTCCAACGAATTCCAATGGACATGGCAACCGATATGGGTGCATGCGGCCGATCGCTTGTAGAGCGTGCCGTCCTCATCGCGAAAGGCAGCGACTTTGGTAAGCCCCTGGCGGACGATAGCCCCCTGTCCGGGCCGCAGCTTATCGGCGGCATCAATTTCACCAGGCGCGACATACTCGGCAAAACTCCTGATCGCTGTCGCATTCTCCGCCAAATAATCGCCGATCGCGCGTGCCGTCTTGCGAGAGGGTTCGTAAAGTTCCCGCCAGGGGCTTTCCCCCCTCAGGATCAGGTCGGAAATCAATTGGCCGGCCACAACCCCATGGGTGATGCCCTGACCGGAATCGCCGGTAGCAACGAAGACGTGCCCGTTGCCGGGATTACGGCCGATGAACCCGGCGTAATCGACGGTCTCCATTACCTGCCCGGACCATCGATTGGCTTCCGCGCCGATATCGGCCACCAACCCTTTGGTCCAGGCCGCCAGGGCAGCGAAGCGGTCGTCGGCGTCGTCGGCCTGCCCTGTCTTGTGATCCTCACCACCGACGATCAGAAAGTCGGTCTTGCCTTCGCCAGGCTGCAGACGGACGTAGTGATAGGGGTCCAGCGTGTCCCAATAGAGTGCATCCGGCAAAATGTCGCGCGCGATCTCGAATGCCATCGCGTAGGTCCGATACGGCGCCTGTTTGGTGTGGAGCGCCACCCGATCGTTGATCGGCGAGTTGGTGGCGACAACGGCCGATCTGGCAGACACGGCAAAGCCCGAGACCGTGCTTACGCGCACGCCGCCGTCAGTCTCCTCGACTTTGTCGACGATGGTATCCGCATAAAGCGCGCCGCCGCGCGCGCGGATGCCGGCAGCCAGCCCGCGGAGATATTTGAGCGGGTGGAATGTCGCCTGATTGAGGTAACGAAGGACGGGCGCGTCCGAAAACCCAGCAAGCGGCACGCCCACGGTTTTCTCGACGTCGACACCGATCTTCAGAGCGGCGTCCAGTTCGCGCTCGATGACGGATTCCTTCCTGCCCGACGCCGGAAACAGAAAGCCTTCGAGGCGGCGGAAATCACACGGCATGCCCTCCGCCTCCTGAATCGATCGGATACGGTCGATAGCGGCCGACTGGCTTTGGTAGTAGATCCGCGCCAGTTCCTCGCCACGCAATTTGATCAGTTCCGAAAAGTAGTCGTCGCAGATCGATGACAGATGCGCGGTGGTGCGGGCCGTCATGCCGCTTCCGATCCGGCCGCGATCGAGCACTGCCACCTTTTGCCCGGCGATGGCCAGTTCGAACGCGACCGACAGTCCGGCAATGCCAGATCCGACGACCACGACATCGACCTGTTCACTCCGCTCGAGCGGAACTGCATCAGGCGCTACTTCGGTTGCCGCCCAAAAGGATACAGTCCTTTCGTCGCTGACATTCATGGCGGAACTTTCCGAACGCGATAGCCGGTAAACGGCCGCGACGGTTCAAAGTTCCTCGATGGCTTTTTGAATGCCTGCAGGCTATCTGCGCCTCAACTTGGCGTTTTCCTTCTGGGTCATGTGGTCGGCGGTGACGTTGCCCCCAGTTTCTATCCAGTTTTGAGTTCGTTTCCGGCGTGGGTTGTGCCCTGCTGGGCGGGTGAAGCGACGGGCGCTGGCGCGGAGCCTTTGGCATCGCGCAGCGCGAGCGACCGTCGCAGATTGAAGGTGGTGGCGAACTCGGCCGGTGTCTGCCAGGCGATTTGGGAATGCGGCCGGGCGGTGTTGTACAACACGACGAGAGAACGCCCACGGGACCGAGGAACGCAAGTTTCTTTATCCATGGCATCCCTGGGCCGGGCGTTGTGTTCACGTTCATG